>CAZBGM010000064.1:0-5249 GCA_964491505.1 uncultured Methanomicrobiaceae archaeon
GTCTGCTGAATCGGGTACGTGAAGATAAACATCCCGTAGCTGAAATCGCCATACTTCCCGAAGTGGTTGAGCCGGGGCGTATCGGCCTGTGCCACAAAGAGCACCAGATAGGGAATCACCAGAAACGCGACCGGGAAGATCACCGGGTTTGTGGGAAAGAGCAGATACGTCCCGGCAAGGACCACAAAGAGAACCAGCGCCGTTCTCCCGTTGATATCAATCCGGTCACGGTTTCTGAAGTACCAGGCCCCGGCGAGGAAATACAGAATATAGTGCACCTTGGATAGCGTCGGATTCTCAAACCAGAGCGCCCAGAGGATGAAGAAGAAGAGAAAGAGAGGGATCATCGTGTGCCGGAACTTCAGAAGCCCCACAAGACCCAGACCCGCGAGCAGGATGTAGAGGGAAAACTCCAGCGGAATCGCCCAGAGCGGGGCGTTCACAAACGGCACCGGGTTCGTCGTAAACAGGCCCAGAGCCGCCCCGTTGGTGTAGAACGGCACACTTGCCCAGGTGGACGGCGAGAGCATCGCAGCGAAATACTCCGCAAGTGGCAGGGTGGTCGCAATCGGTCCGATGATGAAGAGCACAAAGAGAATCGCAAAGATCAGGCCCGGACCGATCCGCAGCAGACGTTTGGTAAAAAACGCCTTTGGCCGGGGGTCACGTTCCCAGCTGGCAGGAATTAAAAATCCGCTGATGACAATCAGAACCGCAAGACCAATCTGGCCGAAGAGCAGTGTCGGGTCGTAGATCGTAATTGCCGCATAGCCAAGAGAAAGCGCAAAACAGTGTGAGATAATAATCGACGCCGCACCGTAGAATCGCAGAAAATCAAAATTATTGGTGCGGTGGATATCCATCGGTGCTCACGAAACAGGCGAATTCAGAGTTCCTGCCGGACCGCCGCAGCAGCCGACACCATCGTGGAGAGTTTCCTGAACGCTCCGTCGCGGGTATGCATCCGAAGACCGCAGTCCGGGTCAATCAGCAGACATTCGGCGCCGAACTCATCAACGGCACGCTCCACCCGGCCTTTCACCTTCTCAAAACTCTCGACCTCCTGGTCTGCCGAGTCGATAACTCCGTACCCAAGCATCCGGCCTTTCAGATCCGACGCAGAGATGATCCCGTGATTTGCCGGGTTGCAGGCAAACTCGAAGTCAAAGATATCGACCTGCACCTTCAGCACCTCGTCGATAACGTCGCCGAGACCGCCGCAGACGTGCAGGCAGGTGGGGGCACGGACCACACTGTAAATAGTGTCCAGTGCCTCTTTGGCCACATGTAGATCCACTGCGCCGGTGGAAAGCATCGGCTCATCAATCTGGAGAATCGCAACACCGGCCTCGTCAAGGGCCTGGGCCTCCGCCGCAATCGCCTGTGCGAGGTCGAGAATAAGCTCGCCCCGGTCACGGTAGAGGGGTGTCTCGATCTTTAAGGCGTGGGCGAGGGTCGTAGGACCTGTCAGAATGCCCTTGACCTTCGGGGTTTTGCCCATCGCATATTTCGTGTCGGCAAGGGTCAGGGGTTTTAAGGGCTGTCCAATCGTCCCTTTCACCGCCGAGCCTTTGATGCCGGGCAGAAGAGAGGTAAAGGAGCTGATCATATCGCCCCGGATCTGGCCGCTGGAGATAATATCCACACCGGCCTCTATCTGGTCGGTGACGGCCGTCTCCAGTGCCGCGTCGCTTTTGCCGCCAAAGAGTTTCAGGCCCTTTGATTTCACGGCCGGGTAGCTGCCGACGACGGTCGTTGGCAGCAGTTTGTTGATAATAGTCATGGATTAATTCAGGGCGTTAATCTGTGCCGGTCGCGGGGGAAGAGCACCGCTTCACGGATGTTGGGGAGTTCGAGCATTGTCATGATCAGACGCTCCATACCAAGTCCCCATCCCGCGTGCGGTGGCATCCCGTACCGGAAGGTTCTGAGGTAGAAGTCAAAGCTCTCCTCAGTCAGTCCTTTGTCCACAATCTGCTGTGCCAGAAGTTCGGGCTGGTGCACCCGCTGGGCACCCGACGAGAGTTCCATTCTCGGGTGCATCAGGTCAAAGGCCCGGCAGATTCCGGGTTCGTTCTCGTAGGGCAGTGCGTAGTAGGGTTTAATCGCGGTCGGCCAGTCCACCACAAAGTAGTGGGCGCCCATCTCCTCACCGATGGCACGTTCTGCTGCGGTGGAGAGGTCGTCGCCATAGGCCAGATCATCCTCGATCTTTGGTGCTGCGATATCGATGGCGTCCGCGTAGGAGATGCGCTTAAACGGCGTGTCCGGCACTGCAAAATTACATTCGAGGTTGGAAAGGGCGTCCTGACAGGTGTCCTCAACCTTCTGGTAGGCGGTCACAATGACCCGCTCAAGAAGGTCCATGACATCGTTCTGGTCGGCAAAGGAGATTTCCACGTCGATGGAGGTTGCTTCGTTGAGGTGCTTCGTTGTATTGTGCTCCTCTGCCCGGAAAATGGGGGCAATCTCAAAGACCTTCTCGAACCCGGCGGCCATCATCATCTGTTTGTAGAGCTGCGGACTCTGGTTTAAGAACGCCTCCTTCTCGAAGTAGGCGAGCGGGAAGAGCTCCGTGCCGCCCTCGGTGCCGGTTGCGACAATCTTGGAGGTCGTGATATTGATAAAGCCCTCGTTGAAGAAGAGGTCGGTGATGGCGTGGGTGACGGCGCTTCGGATCTGGAAGATGCTCCTGACTTTTGGGCGGCGTGCGTCCAGGAAGCGGTTGTCAAGCCGGTTATCGACCTCAGATTGGACCTTCTCGGAGACATCTAAGGGAAGAGGGGTCGTGGCAAGGCTTACGATCTCAAAGGTATCGGGGATCAGTTCTCTGCCCGCCGGTGCTTTTTCGGTCGCCTTCACAGTGCCGGTCACCCTGACAATGGACTCACGTGACGCGGCTTTTGCAGCCTCTAAAACGGCTTCAGGTGCCTTCTTCTTGACAATTGTCACCTGCAGAAAGCCGGTCCGGTCCCGGAGAATATAGAATGCCAGGCCGCCTAAGTCCCGGACTTCGTGTATCCATCCGATAACTTCGGCTTCGGTTGTTTCAGGGGTAACATCTGCTATTGGTATACGCATAAAAATCTGGTGTACTATTCGAAGCCTGAGGGTATTTGTTTATTGGTGAGGGGATACGAAACGGGCCGGGTTTCCACCAGCTCCCGGCAGATTTATGAAGGGAAGAGCTCATCTGGTTTTACGTCCAATACACATTTCAGGAGACGTGGAAGCGTGTATACAAAGATTCTGGTGGGTGTGGACGGGTCGCCTATCTCAAATAAGGCACTTGATACGGCGATTGCCGAGGCCGTGAAGCAGAACGGTTCCCTGCACATTGTGCATGCGATGCAGCTTGGTTTTCAGCCGGGAATCGGGATGGATCCGGCAGCAGGACTGACCGATATGGCCTCGATGCAGATCATGAACGATATGCTCCAGAAGCAGTCGGAAGTGATTCTCGAAGCGGCACGGGAAAAGGCAGAGGATGAGGGCCTTGCCGTGCAGACTCATCTGGTCTATGGCGACCCGCGTGAGGAGATCCTTAACATTGCGAAGGAATACGGCTGTAATCTTATCGTGGTCGGGTCTGCCGGCAAGGGCTTTTTGGATACGATATTTATGGGCAGCGTAAGCCAGCATATTATCGAGCACAGTCCGGTCGATACGCTGGTTGTCCGTGCTGAGAAAAAAGAATAATAGCTGAACGTATGGAAAAACACCCTTATTTTTACTGTCTGATTCTTCTGGTTCTCTGCTGCTTTCTGATACCACCAGTCGCTGCTCTCTCGGTCGACAGCATTGCGCAGGACCCGGTAGGGGCGCTGATCTCTGGCGAAGAGGCGACGGTGGAGGTTACAATCCGTTATACGATGGATTCATCGGCTGAGTCGATGGAGTTCTTCACTGACCTGCAGGACGCGAAATGGGTTTTTACCCCCACCAGAAACGGCGAAGGCGTGCCCTATGCGACCCGGTATGGTCATTATGAATATCTGACTGGCTGGGATCTGTATTATCCGTCGGCTGTTGTCACCCGGATTTCCCTTACCTTAACCGGCATTGTGCCGCCGGTCTCCTCGGCCCAGCAGGGGGTTCTGCTGCGGGTGACCCAGTATGATGCGGACGGGTCAACGCTCGTTGAGGAAATACAGGAGACTGCTCTGTTTGCACCGCTGGGCGACCTCGCCACCACTGCTGACGAGCAGCGTGCTGCCCTTGCTATCCTGGAAACAGCTATTTTAGAAGAAAAAGCAGGCGGGGTGAATACCAGTGCCGTTGACGGCATGGTTGCGCAGATTGCAGCATTAATAGAAGGCGCCGGGTCTGGGCTCATGACCAATGGTGATGCACTCCGGGCACTGATTGACGCGGGCTCACTTATCGGGCAGGCCACGGCACTGTTAACCGAGGAGTCGGCCGGTTCACAGATTACGGATGCCAATGCCGCTCTCTCCTCGCTTCAGACTTTTGCTGCTGAGGTGGCGGCCGATTCGCAATATGACGGTGATCCACGGGTCTGGAGTATTAGTTCATATGCCGACAGTGCGTCAACGCTTTTGATACTGGCCGGTGAGAAAGAGACGTCCGGAGACTACGCGGCAGCGGGGAATTATGCAGCGCTGGCGCAGGAAAAGATAAACGATGGCCTTGCCTGCTATGGAGATTTGACCGGCAGCACACCGGTTCCGGTTGCAACGGCGACTTATTCTGCCACTGCCTCTGCGACTTCAGTTTCGGGAACGGCGACGGCCACAACGATGTCACCTACGCCGACCTCTTCCGGCATATCTTCGGAGAGTGAGATTGCCGGGGTGCTTCAGGAAGAAGTCTCACTGGATAGTTTCTTACATATTCTCGGGGTGCTCGGTGATGGCCTTGGGAATCTGACCGAGATGCTTGGCTCACTGTTCTCGCTTGTGCAGAACTGAAAAGATATCCCAGGCCAGAGACTCGGCCCGGTGCCGTGAGGTGAGGCGGGTATTCATGGAAAGCGCCTCCTCGTCAGGTTCTTTGGTGTGCAAATCCTGAACGTACAGATCGGTATGGAGGCGGCAGATGTCCTGCAGGCGGGCAGTACACTCCTCAGCCAGCACATCGCCCTCCGCGACAAACGGGAACTCGGGGGCGATGGTGATAACAAACGTTTCTTTGAGTGCCGCCCGCATTCCATCACAGGCTAAGAGGGGCAGAAGACTGGTCCACGACGGACCGGGCCCGAGAATGATCGCTTCGCTCTTTTTTACAAG
>CAZBGM010000064.1:5349-7922 GCA_964491505.1 uncultured Methanomicrobiaceae archaeon
CGCAGCGCCCGTTCCTGTTCGCCTGCCGGGAGATATTCCGGACGGCCAAGGCGGGCGAGGGCGTTTGAGGTGGTGGCAGTATCGCCCCGCACCCCCTGCCACCGGGCGGTATTGAGGATACCAGCGAAAAGAAAGAGCGTGTTATCGCATTCGGGTGCGGCGTGGCCTCCGAAGGTCCAGACGGCGTCTGCCATCGGGGTGATGACGCCGATCTCAGCATCTTCACTGATGGCTTGCATCCCGCGAATCAGTTTGAGCGTCTCGGCGCCGCCGGAGAGGAAAGTAATCATTCAGGCTCAGGTCCGGGTGTTATGGGCTCTGCTGCTGTTCTTCTGCAAGGGAGAGAATCGAAGCGGCCAGTTGTTCCGCAACTTTTTCATTTGTCATGAGGGTATCCAGTGTCACGGCGCCGTCCACCACATCGCCGTCGCGGATATCCTGAATGCAGAGGTCGGCGAATTCCTCATATAGCCCAAACGTGCCGCGTGATGTCGGCTCAAGACCCCACGCCTCCATCAGCACTTTCGCGGGGCCGCTCACCGGGGCGTCGCCGATAAAGGGACTTACTACGATCACAAACGCCTCTTTGAGCGCCTCACGAACGCCTGCGCATTCCAGAATCGGGGCGATACTCGTGACCGGATTAGATGGTCCGAGAACGACCAGATCAGCTGAGGAAATCGCCTCAAGGACATCCGGAGTGGCAACCGGTGGTCCCTCGGATTCCCGGACCACTTCAAGAATAGGCACAGTCGCATGGTGGCGAATCCAGAACTCCTGAAAGTGTATCAGTCCTTCAGGGGTGCGGATCATCGTCGTCACCGGCTCGTCGCACATGGGGAGCACCGCCGCCCCGACCCCGAGACGGTTGCAGAGCACCTGTGTGCTCTCGGTAAGCGTCATGCCCCGGCGCAGCATCTTACCACGGGCAATGTGCACCGCCCGGTCCTGATCTCCTACGGCGATAAACGAGTTCTCGTCCAGACGTTTCAGGAATGTGTCGGTGGCGGTGGTATCGCCTTCGATGCCCCACCAGGTTTCAGTATTGAGAATGCCGGCGAACAGGTACATTACGGTGTCGATATCCGGGGAAAGGTGGTTGCCGGCAAGCCACATGTCCTCGGCTGTATTGACGACGACCGAGATGTCATGGTCGTCTAAGAGGCGGCGAAAGCCACGGATGAGTTTTGGCGTGCCGGTCCCGCCTGAAAGAAAGGTAATTTTCATGGTTCACAGGTATATGACCCGAAGCTCTTAACAATATGCGTAAAATGCCTTTGGAGAACCCTGGGGAGTCTATTTCCTGAAAATTCCGACAAGAACTTCTTCCACTTCTTTCATTTTTGCAGCATTCACCGTTCCTGCCTTGTATAAAATAATCGATTTTTCCGCTGTAAATATCCTGTTTGGCCTGATGACACTTTCAACATAAAGAGTGCCTTCTTCAAAGTCAGAATCAGATAAGGGAACTGAATAGCTATCATCCCTCTTCTTTGAAGTAATCTGGCAGAGGATTAGATCATCTCCATCCAGCACTCCCGCTACAAATGCAGGTCTTCGTTTCGTGTCAGAGAGATCTGAAAAAGGGAACGGTACTACGACGACATCCCCCTTTACAAATTGTTCCATGCCTCATCTTCTTCCTTGGTATCCCAATCCCTTGCAAGAACTTTTTCGGAAGCATAGGCACATGACAGGAATTTATCCACTTCATCAAGCGGCCGCAACTCAATTTTGTCATCATAGGCAAGAATGGCAACTTTCGTGCCTTCACGGAATCTGTCCCGTATGGATTTCGGAATCACCAACTGCCCTTTTTCAGTAATTTTTCCGGTTTTTATTTCGACAAGAGCCATGGAGACACACCTTACTTGTCTTATTTGTAAGATGAATATAAAATTCATCCTATTGTGGTAACTATGTATAGAGACTCCGGGAGATACAAACTTCTGGACAAAAAGAAAATATTGTCAGACCAGAACCCAGGATGCAGAAGATCGTGCTTCAGGAATGGGCAGTCCGTCCTCACCCATTCCTTCCACATGAAAGGCAATTGCTTCGTGCATCTGCTGTTCTGCCTCCTCACGAGTGGCACCGGTTGCAACGCACCCCGGAAGATCCGGCGAGTATGCCGAGTAATTTGTGTCTGTTTTTTCGATAACAATCAGAAATCTATACATTATTTTTTCTCCTTAAGTCCTGCCTGCTTCAGAATACTGTTCAGGGTTCCGGGTGCTTATACTGTCGGTGGCTCCCCGCGTTGCTACAAGGTTACATCCCTCAGTCTCTATTTTTTCTAGGACTTCCCTGACTCTCATACCATTGCCTTTGAAATCCCTTAGAAATTTCTCATCAGAAAAAGTGTGAGGTTGACCGCCTCATATCTGTTTGCTTCTAAAACCTCAACGATTTGGTTGTCAAATCCGGTGATTGGGGGAAACCGCCTCTTCTGCTCTCTTGCCCTTTTTTTCCGTCAGGTAAAAAATCAGATGACGACACCCTTATAGGATCTCCCGGAAAGGTAGATCACAGGATAACGCATGGAACAAACAGCAGCGGTCTGCCAGAGTTGT
>CAZBGM010000065.1:0-6079 GCA_964491505.1 uncultured Methanomicrobiaceae archaeon
TAGAAAGCTCAAATTGTGATCAGGATACGGAGTAGAATGCGGTGGATTTCCTCACTGCTTCTTTTCCTGCCGAGGGGAGGGAAGCATGACCGACGAGCTGGTGGTCCTCTGCTATACGGAGGCGGAGTGTGAACAGACGATTGACCTGGAGACTGAGCTTCTTTGTGAGAAGGACGCAGGACGGCGAAGGGAGCTAATAGAAGAGCTGATTACCTTATAAAATTTGGCACTGGATAAAAAAAATATGGAGATAATGACCCCTTGCCTTTTTTACGGGGGATGAAAAAATTATTGGCGCCTCTTAGCGCAGAATAAAAAGGTGGCAAGGACACTGCCGATGATACAGAGAACAGAAAAAATTCCGTCTCCTGATGCGACAGGCGATGTTGGTAATGTCTGCGGATTCTGATTATCTTCTAAAAACTCCTGTTGAGTTTGTATTTCTACTGCTTCCTGTGGAACAGTCCCCGTTTCAGATGCTCCAGTGGTAAGAAGATAGAGACAGGCATTCTTCTGGTCGCATACAGCACATTTTGTTCCGTCGTCTGAAAGTGAAACATCGAGCATTCCCTGTCCTTTCTTCAGGACGCCTGTCAACGTGCCGTCCCGGTCAAAAAGTGAGACACCGTTTGCATGGGCAACGGCAATGCAGGAACCATCGGCACTCATCGAAACACCGGCGGCATGAGGAAGAGGTGCACTCCAGAGGGTTCTCCCGGCACGATTTATGAGATAGACCTGATCATCTATGGTATAGGCAATCATGCCCCCGTCTAAAGAGAAAGCGAGATCACAAACTGCTTTCTCACCGGGATAGGTCCGGGTCCATTTTACCGTGCCCTGCTTATCCCAGAGAATAAGATCCCCGGTGAGAGTTCCCCCAACAATATAAGCGCCGTTGTCGGTCACTCCCATGCAGATGAGATCGGTGTCAATACCAAGGTTGTACACCGTCATGGACGTCATATTATAGCGTAAAACAGTGCTGTCGTCCCAGGCGCAATAGACAGGATCTCCTGCCGGTGAGATAGCATTTGAAAGTACAAAATAATCGGTAGAATTTCGCCAGATCTCAGTGCCGGTCTGATCAAACAGGTGCAGACTACTGCCACCAACAAGCACCCGTGAGGCGTTTTCAGAAAGTGTTATTTCATAGGCTGGCATTTCATCCACCCAGCGGGTTACGCCGTCTCCGGCAAGGAGCTTAACTCCCTGTTCCCCGGCGCATCCAACTGCTGTGCCATCTCCAGACAGTGCAATAGCGTTTATCTGTGGCGAAATGTATTCTTCCCAAAGAAGGGTTGCTGTTGTCTGATGCAATGATTCTTCAGCTGAAACAGGGACGCAGGCACAAAGAAGCAGAAGAAGGCCGATAGCAAAAATACGTCTCATTGTTTATTCCTCTTCCTGACAAGGAGCAACAATCCAATACAAGCCATGAGAAGCACCGGAGCACCAAGAGGCGTTGTCGCAGTATTCGGGGTGGCAACAGCCTGTGGTGCTTCAAAAAGGTCCGGGTGAACAGCAGTTGCTACCTGCTCAAGGGCATCTATAATTCGTGGACCACCTCTGTCTATGACATCAGCGTCAATAACATAGACTCTCTTATTCTTCACCGCGTCTAATTCAGAAAATCGTGGTTCTTCGTAGACATGATTATAGATGATGTCCCGTCCTTCTTCTCCCATGCCTGCACCTGAACTAACGATTATGACCTCAGGATTAGTGGCAATGAACGACTCCAAACTGACAACAGTCCACCCTTCTACATCAGGAAAGGCGTTCTCGGCATTGACAATCTCAAACATCTCATCCTGAAAGGTTGCATTGCCGCTGACCCAGAGTGGATCATACCAGATCATGTGGGTGACTTTCGGTTGGGTGTTCGCGGTGTTTGCGGTCTGACTGATTGTGTCAATGCGGTTTTGAAGGCTGGTAACAAGTTTTTCTGCCTTTTGTTCTGTCCCGGTCGCTTTCCCGATCAGCAGAATATCATCCAGAACATCCTCAATACTTCCGGGATTCGTAGAAATAACGGTCAGACCAAGACCCCGGAGGCGGTTTGCAACTTCTTCTGTATTCCCAAATGAGGCAACAATGAGATCCGGATTTGCAGCCAGTATCTTTTCGATGTTGGGCGTTGAATAGCCCCCGACTTTTTCAACGGAAGCAGTCTCTGCAGGATAGTTACAATAATCGGTGATCCCGACGACCCGTGCCCCAAGCCCAAGAGCATAGAGTATCTCGGTGTTTGCCGGTGCGAGAGAGATAATGCGTTGTGGCGTTGACGGTATGGTGATTTCAGTGCCGAAGTCATCAATAACTGTTATGGCCTCCCCGGTTGTTTTCGCTGAATATTTAGAAGGTGTAATTTCAGGATTTACTGAAGTTCTTATCTCAGGCGTCGAAGCAGGGGATGTCAGAACCGGGGAGATTTCTCCCGGCAGTATCGGATATGGGCGCCCTAAAAGTGCCGGAATAACGCTTGCAGTCATTTTACAGGGGTTGTCGGTCAAAAGAGTCGTCCACATGAATAAACCATCAGGTGACTGATAACCACAGAGATTATCTACAGGTGACAGGCCGTTTTGTCTGATGGCAGAAGGGTCTTCGCCGGCAGCGACCAGTGCCTGAATAACCCAGGAATCTGATGCGGCATTGGAAGAGCTTGACCCCCCGTAATTATATCCTCCATCTGACTCCTGATGAGCTTTAAAGAATGAAACAGTCTTCTGAACAGATGGTGATGATAACGTGCGTCCTGCAGCGACAAGTGCCATGAGCGATGCCGCAGTATCATCATTATCACTTTCTGCTCCGAGAGTCCACCCAAAACCGCCATCGTCATTTTGTTGTGATTCAAGCCAGGCAGATCCTGCCTGTGTATCCTCTCCTGCCGCCGCCATGGCAAGCACTGACCACGCTGTGGTATAGATGTGATCGCCATACTGACCACTGGTTTTTTGTTTATCCCTGAGCATAGTGACAAAATCATATCCCTCAAAGGAAGCCGGGTCGTATCCGGTGGCAACAAGGGTCAGAATCATCTTTGCCGTCTCTGAAGTTCCCTGCAATTCTGCGGTCTCCGGTGCCAGACTCTTCAGATAATCTATGGACGAATTTTCACCGACACACCAGGCATGTGGATTTTCTCCTGCTGCAACGAGGGCAAGAATTGCCCAAGTGGAGGTTCCCGGATTTGAATCGCGTATTTCTTCACCGAATCCGCCGTCTGGTTTCTGGCAGGAATGAAGGTATCCAAGAGCATCCTGTACATTTGAGTCTGAGGGAACAAATGGATATGATGATACCGGCACAACGCATGAAAAAAGGGCGAGAGCCAGAAGAACCGGAACGAGAAGATGTTTCATCTTCTTCTCCTCACCAGTACATATCCGGCACATCCGCTTACCAGGAGACCAATCATTACAATAAATGGAATTGAGATTGGGAGAGAGGAGGCAAAGGAAAACTGTGTCTGGGCATCGGTACTTTCTGGCTCAGGTGCGAGCGGTTCATTGGACTGTTCAGCTGGTATCTGTGTGGCACTGACCTCCTCCACACCAACGGTTACCAGGGTAAACAAAGAAAGTCCGGATTCTGAGACGGCAACAAACGTCATCATGCCGTCGTCACTGGTGCTGATCAGTGTCGGGGTAAGTATCTCGGTGGTTCCATCATCCATTTCGTGAACAATACGTACTGCCTCTTCACCACCATTTGCCTCAACCCAGTCCTGCGGGACAGTCATGCGAAGTGTTGCTGAACCAATATCGATACCATCTACCAGATTCTCTTTGCTAACGTCGAAGGTATAGGCGACGCTCTGAATAACTTCTCCGGAATTGTCTAAAGCGACCTCTTCATTGAGCTGAGAGGCAGAAGGCGGGGAAGCAATCACCAGTTGAACACCGGCATCGACCGGGACATTGTAGAGATTAGCATAGATCTGTCCACTGACCAGACCTACGTTCTCAATGGTATTTTCAGTCGGGAGTGTTGCAAGAGTGATCGAGGCAATCGGACCTGAAATAATGTCATTTCGTTCTTCAAAGTTCTCAAGCGTAATGGTTATTGATACACCGTTATTATTGATGGTGAAGGATTCTTTATCCTGCACGACATTCTCCCCTTTCCGCTGGGCTTCTGCCATGTCGATGGAAAAATACATCCGATCTCCCTGAATAGTAAGTTCAGCGCCTGTGGGGAGGCCGAGTGAGATGATCTGGTCAGATAACTCCTCTATTGTTACCTGATTGATTGTCTCTGTTGACGAGATCTCAGGTTCCTGAAGATCTGCCAGAAGAGCAATGACGTGCGGTGAATTCTCAGGGGTGGCGGCCATTGAATCACTCCAGTAAAAGACAACTTTGTCACCGGTTGTTATCGTGTAGGTATTTGATCCTACACCGGGAGTTATCCCATTGACCTGATACATCCATCCTTCTGCTCCTTCGTTCTCGATGTTAATCACAGAATCCATAAAAAGCGAACCATATTCTTCATAATACGAGTCGTCAATTTCATAGACATAACCTGAGGCGTCCAGAATACCAAGAGCAGTATTGTATGGAATCGTGTAATCGGTCCCGCTGTTTTTTGCAGTCTTGGTGAAGGTTGTATTTTCAAAGATAACGGATTCGTATGCGAGATTTGGTATGGTAACGGTCTCACTTCCGCTACTGCCTCCGCTTTCTCCGGTATTTGTTACGGTGTCGCCGGGACCAAAGCAGAATACCTTGCCATATGTTTCAGTTCCAATGAAGAGTCTGCCATTGTAGGACTTTGGCGATGAACCCCAGAATGCAGCGTAATTTCCATCACTCGGTGCTGTCTGGCCATATTGCCATTGCAGGGCGCCGGTAGATGCATCAAGGGCAAAAATATTCCCTGCTGCCTCGTTGGTTGCGAAATAAACGGTCCCGCTACTGAGTTCAGGGGAGACAGAAACTGTAGCTGATGGATAATTCCATAATTCTGTCCCGTCTGTTATGCTATATTTATGCAGACCATCTCCTTCACCAACGTAGAGATACCCATCTGATAGGAAAGGAGTGCCTATCTGACCGTCGATAGCCACACTCCATTCTTGTGCTCCTGTGGAGATGTTAATTCCATAGAGATTGTCAGTGGTTGTCAGATAGATCTGATTTGTTCCAACCACGGGTGAAGAGCGGATGTCAGCGGGAACAGTAGACTCCCACTTTTCTGAAAAATCACCAAACGACAGGGCATAAAGAGTCCGGGAGTTGTTTGCCGCGAAATAAACCCTCTTTTGGGAACTGTTTACAACGGGTGAACTGCAATATTTGAGCTCTCCTCCGGTAGTAAAATGCCGAATTTCATCACCGTTTAAATCATAGTCATAGAGAGTTCCAGTCTTCTGGGCAATAATCAACAGATGATCCTCGTATGTTACTGGTGAAGAGGTGGCATAGAAGTAATATTCTCCACCGACAGCATCAATTGATTTTTCCCAGAGTTTTGTGCCACCTGAAGCCGAGATAGCATAAAGTTTTCCTACTGTTGAACGTACAAAGATTTTCCCGTCTCCGTAGGCAGCAGTGGCCAGATATGATCCTTCGCCACTTGGATAGGTGTAGTTCCATACAGCTGATCCATCATTCTGGTTGAGACAGTAGAGTTTTGGAGTTCCTCCCCCAGTCATACCAAAAGTATTCGAAATGTAGACTTTACCGTCATAGAGAAGGGGCGTGGTGTCAATATTGTCGCTTGCAAGTTCTGTTGACCAGCGGAGATTCGCGCTTGATGGTCCGTTGCCGGATTCAGGTGCAGGGCTTGGATTGACACCGACTGAGGTGAGAGAGATATTGATAATTTTTGTAAAGTTTGTTGGTGTTGGGCTAAGCGTTGACCAATCAGGGTTCGACGCGCCGGGTCCATAACAGAACTGTAGTAAATCGCCTGTAGATACTGTGTTTCCTCCTAAACCCATTGATGTTGCAGCACCGTTGAGATAGAGACTCCAGGTGCTTGTGGGATAATTTCCTATCAGGCCATTAATTCCAACAATCGAAAACGTTCCGTATGAACTATACCAACTGTCACTTACGTTAAT
>CAZBGM010000065.1:6179-7796 GCA_964491505.1 uncultured Methanomicrobiaceae archaeon
ACCGTTTATGAAAGTAATCCAGTGGTTTGCATCACCGAAATCACCAATCTGATTGAGAGAATATCCATAGGTGCCATAACTTACGGTATAATTCAGAAGGTTTTCTTCTGCCATTTTGTCAAGTGCAGCAAGTCCGGAGATATTTGAGACAGCATGTGTGCCGTCAGGAGCAAAACCACCGCCGGGATAGAGGGTTACAGATTTTTCTAAGCCGGGGAATTGCGTAATACCGCCAATGGTAATATTGTAAATATAGCTGGCGTTTGAAAAATTCTCTCCGTATGGATTTCTGTACGAGATAATGTCCTCAACCTGACATTGATACTGAGGAGCACTAATGGCCCCACCGCCGGGTTGTACCCCATTCACTAAAAATTCCCAGTAGCCTGTGGAGGTCCCGTTAATGGATTCGACGTCCGCCGATCCCCAACCATAATTGAGAGTATAATCAAAATCTCCGTCCTCAGATGCTGCCTGCAACGCTCCAAGGGCACTGGTATTTGATTCCTGATATCCACTGTTTTTTTCAAACTGATATCCCTGTTTCAGAATCACAGTTCCGTTATATTCGACAACAGGAGCAGCACTTCCCAGCGGTACAAAAACAAACCCAATAAGGGCAGCTAATAATAATAAAATCACAAAATGGTTTCTCATAATTAACACATATTTTTTTTAGATATATCACATTGGGTGGATATAAAAATATTGATCTAAGATCAGAAAAATGATCTTGGATGCTTTTTCAATTACGGTTTAATATATGAGAACAGTTCATGCAGACTATTCATCGGGACAATCCTCTCCCGAAGGGCATCAAAAACAGTTTGAAGGGAATTACCGGTTGTATAGTCCAAACATTCACCAAGCATATAAACAGGTGTATCGGTAATGTCAGAAAGAAGTGTAATATTTACGAGATTGTCATTGCCACATGGCATTCCGGCTAAGACAACACAGTCTGCCTCCTGCACTGCCCTCTTCAGTTCTTCTGTTTTTTCATTACTAATTGGCGTGAAAGCCGACACAGCAATTGTTGGGATCTCAAGTGAAACCGCAGCAGCATAGTCTGAGTCATTGGTTGCAAGAATCCCGGCGCTCAGGATATGGCCACATCCATGAAGTGCATGCAGAACCTCAGAACCTGATCCACCACCACTGATAACGTGAATCTTTTTTGGAGAGGAACAATGGTCAGGACATTCAAAAAATGAAGTTATCCGGGGTTTTTTCGTGATCGGATTGATGGTTACAACGGCGTTTATCGTATAATGCTCTTTAAGGTTCCCTGCCGTGAGAACTTCAGCGGGACTGCCATCTGCACAGATAGCCCCATGATTCAGGAGAATCAGATGGTCGCAGTACTGGGCAGCAAGATTCAGATCATGATACACGCCGATCTTAACAACTCCTTCAAGGTTGTGTATAAGATTCAGAATCTCAATCTGGTGATTGATGTCAAGGTGTGAAGTTGCTTCGTCAAGTAACAGAATCTTTGGTTCCTGTGCAATGGCCCGGGCAATAATTACCCGCTGACGTTCACCCCCGCTAATCTCGTTGATCGACCGGTCAGCAAACTGAGTAATATTGCAGGTTTCCATTGCAGCCTGGGCAATT
>CAZBGM010000066.1:0-4039 GCA_964491505.1 uncultured Methanomicrobiaceae archaeon
GGCGTGCAGGCAATTGCAGTGACACCAAGATCCTGCATGAGCTCGATCTGCCGCTCGGTGTTGCCCACTGAGGTCGGCACCACACTCGCACCAACTTTCTCAGCACCGTAATGTAGACCAAGACCGCCGGTAAAAAGGCCATATCCATAACTTACCTCAATAACATCGCCGCGTCCGATGCCGCAGGAAGTCAGTGCCCGGGCGAGTGAGGTCGTCCAGAGATCCAGATCGTTTTGCGTATACCCAACTACCGTCGGTTTGCCGGTGGTGCCTGAAGAGACATGGTAGCGGACCACTTCGTCCTGAGGCACGGTGAACAGTTTATCAGGATAGCTGTCCCTGAGATCTGCCTTTACCATAAACGGGAGTTTTTTCACATCTTCAAGGGTCGAGATGTCATCAGGGTGTATGCCTACGGCGTCCATACGCTCCTGATAAAATGACGAAAAACTATAGAGCCGGTAGACCAGAGACTTTAAGAGTTTATACTGGCGTTTCTTTAGGTCTTCTACTGGCATTTCCTCAACCCGTGGATCCCAAAACTGCATCTAACATTCCTCCCTTCGATCAATAACCCGTTTTGCTTTCCCTTCAAAACGTGGCAGTGACCCATGTTCAACAAGCCGGACATTGGTTCTCAGGCTCAGCACGTCCTTTAAGGTTTTAATTATTTTCTTCTGGATGAGAGCCAGATCCCTGAGTTCACCACTAAAGAATTCAGGCCTGATTTCTGCCTCTATTGTTAATTCGTCGAGGTAATTGACACGATCAATGTACACCATAAAGGCGTCACCGACCTCAGGAATACCTTTGAGAACGTGTTCTATCTGGGAGGGGAAAACATTGATGCCGCGAATCACCATCATGTCGTCAACACGGCCGGTAATCCGATCGAGCTGTGCTCCACGGCCACACGAACATTCTTCCTCAAGAATCATGGTGATGTCCCCGGTCCGGTATCTTAAGAGTGGCATCGCTTCCTTGACAAGCGGCGTTATGACCAGTTCACCCGGTTCTCCGGGCCCCAGACGTTCCTCAGTATCAGGATCGATGATCTCCACAAAAAACATGTCATGCCAGATGTGAAGACCTGAACGTTCCTCACACTCAAAGGCGGCACCGGGACCATACATCTCACTCATCCCATATGAGTCAAAAGAACGTACACCCAGCATCTCCTCAATGCGCTTGCGTGTATTCTCCGACCACGGTTCAGCTCCAAATACACAGGTCTTCAGCGTCGGAAGTGTTCGCCCCATCTCGGCAGCCATCTCGGCAAGGTGCATGCCGTAGCTCGGCGTTGCGTTCATGGCAGTGACGCCGAAATCGTCAATCATCTCTATCTGACGAATGGTATTGCCAGTTGAACTTGGGATCACCGTCATACCTATCTTTTCAGCGCCATAATGGAAACCAAGACCACCAGTGAATAACCCATAGCCCAGCGCATTCTGAAAAATATCGTCACGGGTCAGGCCCACCATCGTCAGGTTGCGGGCAACGAGTTCCGTCCAGTTATCGAGATCACCCTGCGTGTAGCCAACCACCGTCGGTTTTCCGGTCGTCCCGGAGGTGGTGTGAATCCGCACTACATCACGCAGCGGGACGGCCAGCGAACCAAAAGGATACCCCCCCTGTAAATCTTTCTTTGTCGTGAATGGAATTTTTTCGATATCATCCAGAGTGTTAATATCATCGGCAGACAGCCCGACATTTTTGAGCTGTTTCGTGTAAAATGGCACCTTGCCAGCCTGTCGGATGGTCGCTTTCAGTCTTCTGAGCTGGAGAACCTGAAGGTCATCTCCTTTCAGTGTCTCCATTTCTTTATTCCAGAACATTGCCGTTACATTCAACTCCTGCTATCATGTAGGGAGAGAAGAGGAATAAATGTATGTCATGTGCCCGCATAGCATGCCAAGAGCATGAGACTGTTTCTTTGATACCTCAAAACATGCCCTGTTGCACAAACGAAGGATTGAATACCAGCAGGTAAAGAAGTACGATACAGAACTTTTCGGGAACATTGGGCATAAAGGATGGAAAATACTGACCCTGCATGGCATGCAGTCACCGGATTTGGCGGCCATATTAAGGCATCTTCTACGACACTGACCATTGAGCAGCAGCGAAACGTCCAGGAGATTCCACTCGACTCAGTTGGCCATCTGCTCATTAT
Source organism: uncultured Methanomicrobiaceae archaeon (assembly GCA_964491505.1). Taxonomy (GTDB): domain Archaea; phylum Halobacteriota; class Methanomicrobia; order Methanomicrobiales; family Methanomicrobiaceae; genus CAZBGM01. The sequence goes on from CAZBGM010000066.1 coordinate 2,177, forward strand.
CGGGGGCCATACAATCCATACCGCCGCCATCACGCATCTTTTACGTAGTGGCGTTCCCATCAGCTTTTTTGATGCCGATGGACGCCCGACGGGCAGGATGCTCCCCTATGGGTTTGAGATAGACCAGACAAACAAGGAACAGCAGGAAGAAGCACCACGCCACACCCTTGCCACCGAAATTGTGCGTTCAGCCCTCAAATCCCGCCTTATGACAGTAGAAGAGGCCGGAGCTGAGTCAGGGACAGATCTGTTCTATGAAGGGGAGTATGAGATTTTACACCAAACCCTTACGGATCTTGAATACCTCGTCACTATGGACGAACTGCGACGTATCCACCAGCAAAACACCGCAATGTATTATGAGATCCTCTCCAGAATCACGGATCCAACACTCGGGTACCGCCGCCGGACGCAGCGCCCGCATCAGGATCCGGTCAACGCCATGCTCTCCATCGGCTACTCAATTCTTTATGGGGCTGTCAATAGAGCAGTACGCGGGGCTTTTTTTGACCCAGACATCGGCCTTCTCACTGATGGAAACGGGGCATTGATCCGCGATCTCATGGAGCCCTTAAAAGCCCGCATGATTGATCAGACCGTATTTACTTTTGCCCGGACAACGGACCTTCACGGTCTCTACACAGTAAACCAAAAACGCTGCCACCTAAAAGAGTCACTCATCAATGATCTGGTCATTCATCTGAAAAAGACCATCAACCAGCAGGAGATTGACCAGATCACTAACATGTACCGGAGGTCTCTTTCAGGTGAAGAACCGTTCGCGATCCATTATTGGTAACAAATGAATCTGAGGTGTTAGCCTCACACTTGTTTTGATGCGAAATTATGACGTGATTTGCGTAACAAAAGGTTCAGAACGGATCGCCCGGTAGCCGACCGTCCCTCACAATCATGAAATCGTGGCAGTCAGGTATTGTTCCGTCTGATATCTCAATATCCCGAATCTGCGCCCGGGGACATTCGTGAAGACTGGAAAGAAATTTTTCGATGATTACTGCTTCAGCAGCGGCATTGATGGCAACTCTGCCATCTTCAAGATTTCTGACGGTTCCACGAACCGAAAGATTGCGAGCGGTGTTACGCACACAGGCCCGAAACCCGACATGCTGGACGTGGCCGGATATAACAACCTCAACGGTCTTTTCCGTTCCGGCTTCAGGGACTTTCATCTGTTTCGCATCCTCCGTACGATGTAGTTTGGTACTCTTTAGGCATAAAGATTCAATATTTGGTTTGAACTTTTTCAAAGCCGTTATCATAATGTAAGAGAGATATTCAATACAGAGACCATGACACAATCTGAGCAATCATCACTTTTACAGGATCTGAAAACAGGAGACCTTACTGCCCGCCGGAACGCAGTAGAAAAACTCGTCGCAGACGGGGCTAAATCAATCGAACCCCTAACAGATCTGCTGGCAGAGGATGTTGACAACGACACCCGTTGGTACACCGCACGGGCACTTGCTGCCATTGGCCCGGCGAGCATCGAGCCCCTTTGCACGCTGGTAATAGCCGTTCCTGACGATAATATTCGCCGATATGCTGCCACAGCACTCGGCGAGATCGGTGAACCGGCTATTCCACAACTCATGGAACTGCTCATTATTGAAGACGAATCAATTCGCGGCATTGCGGCGCTCGCTCTGCGCAAGATCGGAAAACCGGCAGTCGCTCCCTTAAAAGCAATGATGGGAGAGGGAGACGAGCATAAGCGGCGCTGTGCTGGCATGACCCTCTATATGATGGAAAGTATCGGAGCAGAAGCAATACTAAACCATTATACTGAAGAAGAAAAGGCCAAAAAATAGAGATTTAAATAGTTCAGAGGAGCGCTGCATT
>CAZBGM010000066.1:4139-7484 GCA_964491505.1 uncultured Methanomicrobiaceae archaeon
TAGGCAAACTTGTTTTTTGATCCTTCAAGGAGGTCATGAACATACTGCTGCATCGCGTTCTCCCGGAACATGTTATGCGGACTTATCATGTAGTCGGCAAACGGTTCAGGAACATGAATATTGAGAGGTTCCTGAAGTTCAAGTGTCTTCTCTGCGTCCTCAGTTACCAGAAACCTGCCATGTTTCAGGATTGTTTTGATGACTTCCTCATGTGCCTTTCCGATGCAGTGTGCCCTCACATTGTACATATCTAACCCTCTCCGTCTCTATGGCAGATTGGTTCAGCAGACACTTTACTTCTTCCCTTTGGACTGTCGGTTTGAGAATCATTAACCCGCTCTGGTGCCAATCACTATCCATGGATGTCTCGCCGGAGATGGATGCCTATTTCAGTTCCCTAAAGGAACAACTCAACGAGACTATCGCCATCGCAGAAAAAGCCCGGGCGCAGGGAATTGACCCGAAGACCACGGTTGAGATTCCGGTGGCAAGTGACCTCGCGGACCGTGTTGAGGCACTTTTGGGCTACACCGGAGTGGCGGCACGCCTGCGCGAACTGGGAGAGCAGATGTCGCGTGAAGAGGTTGCCCTGAAGATCGGTGACGCATTTATTGCAAAGGAATTCGGTGAGACAACCACTCAAGAGATCCTCGACCATGCCATCCGCACCTCAATGGCACTTCTTACTGAAGGTGTCGTCGCCGCCCCGACCGAGGGAATCGCGAAGATTGGTATTGGGAAGAACGACGACGGAACCGAGTATCTGAAGATTTATTATGCCGGACCAATACGCAGTGCCGGCGGAACTGCCCAGGCACTCTCGGTCCTTGTCGGCGACTATGTCAGAAAAGGCCTGGGTTTAAGTCGTTATAATCCCCGGAACGATGAGGTCGAGCGATATGTGGAAGAGATCAAGCGCTACAATTCCATCGTCAGTCTGCAATATCTCCCTCCAGACGACGACCTGCGCTTTATCATCAGAAACTGCCCGGTCTGCATTGAGGGCGAACCTACAGAACGGGTGGAAGTCTCGGGATACCGGAATCTCGAACGCATCGAGACGAACGTCGTCCGTGGCGGCATGGCACTGGTGGTTGCAGAAGGAATGGGCCTGAAAGCACCAAAAATCCAGAAGACCGTCGCAAAAGTTCATCTTGAAGGCTGGGACTGGCTCGACACACTAATCAAAGGGGCATCATCAGCAAAAAGCGATGATGATGATGAAGAAGGCGGACCAAGAATAAAACCAAAATACAAGTATATCGCAGATCTCATAGGAGGTCGGCCGGTTTTCTCGTATCCGATGAGGAAAGGAGGGTTCCGCCTGCGTCTGGGCAGAAGCCGTAATACGGGCTTTGCAGCAGCAGGTTTTCATCCGGCGACCCTGCATATTCTCGATAATTTCCTTGCAGTCGGCACGCAGATGAAGGTTGAACGACCCGGAAAGGCAGCAGGAGTCGCGCCGGTTGATACCATTGAAGGGCCGACCGTAAAACTTACGAACGGTGATGTGCTGCGGGTGGATAACACAGAAGAGGCCCTCAGGCTGATGCCGCGGATCGATGAAATCCTTGATGTCGGAGAGATGCTTGTCAGTTACGGCGAGTTTCTCGAAAATAACCACATTCTTATTCCGCCCTCCTACTGTGAGGAATGGTGGCAGCTTGAAGGTGGGACTCACACACCGCGGGACGAGACTGAAGCGCTGGAGATGGCCGTCAACGGACCTGCTCCCCTTCACCCGGCATGGACGTGGTTGTGGGATGACATCAGTACCGATGAAATCACAAGACTCACTAGATTAGTCTCTGAGCACGGTACTTTCGAAAATGGCGTGCTGACGCTTGCCAATGAACCGGAGATAAAAGCACTTCTGGAGGAGATCCTGCTTCCGCATGTGGTCCGCGACGGAGCAATCCAAATCGATCAACCACTGACTTTCCTCGCCTGTCTGGGACTGGGCAACACTCTGAAATGCCACGACGGCTGGACGACGGATCTGCCGGAAGAGTCGCTGGCATTCGTATCTCACCTTGCCGGATTTACCGTCCGTTCAAAGGCAGGAACACGGATTGGCGGAAGAATGGGCCGACCCGGCAAATCAAAACCCCGTGAGATGCGCCCACCTCCCCACGCACTATTTCCGGTCGGTGAAGAAGGTGGTTCACGCCGTTCGATACAGGAAGTTCTCAAAGCTCCCGCTCATGGAAACCGTTCAGGCGGTGTAGTGACGGCAACCGTCGGCAACCGGCGGTGCCCGGTCTGCCGTGCTGAGACCTATAAAAATATCTGTGAATGTGGTGCCCACACTGAGCCGATTTTTACCTGCAAGCAGTGCCACCGCGAGATTACTGAGGCTGTCTGCCCGGCCTGTGGTGCAGAGCCGGTCTGTGAAAAAGTCGTCACGCTGCAGGTGAAGGAGGAATACCAGAAAGCACTTGCAAACCTCGGAATGCGGGAGAGTGAAGTGAAACTTCTCAAAGGGGTTAAGGGCCTTATTTCACGGGAAAAACCAATAGAGCCGATGGAGAAAGGGATCCTGCGGGCCATGCATGACATCTTCGTCTTCAAGGACGGGACCAGTCGTTATGACATGATTGACCTGCCCCTTACCCATTTCAGACCCGATGAGATCGCGGTTTCGGTGGAACGTCTGCATGAACTGGGGTATCTTCACGATATTGATGGGGCACCACTGGAACATGAGGACCAGGTGCTTGAACTGAAATGTCAGGACATTCTGGTCTCAGAAGACTGCGGGAACTGGCTGGTTAAAGTTGCACAGTTTGTGGATGAGACTCTTGAAAAGGTCTACTCTCTGCCCCCATATTATAACGTGGAAAAACGTGAGGAACTTGTTGGGCAGCTTCTGATGGGACTGGCTCCGCATACGAGTGCCGGGGTGCTCTGCCGGTTGCTCGGGTTTTCGAAAGCCCATGTGGGATATGCTCACCCATATTTCCATGCGGCAAAACGCAGAAACTGTTTCCACGGCGATTCGGAGATCGATGTCTATGACGGGACGGCGTGGCAGAAGCTCTCACTGCGAAAGTTTGTGACGGAAAACTTTGATCTCTCCCGGCCCGAACTGGACCGGGTGGGCACGTACTGGTCTGATCCAGTTCAGCCATATTACGTCCACAGCATCAGCGTCAACGGCACCATCAGACTTCGGAGAGTCACAGCGGTCTCGGTCCACCGTGCACCGGACACCCTGATACGCTTTGAGACGAAGCGGGGGAAACACCTCATCGTCACACCCGACCATGCGATGCTCGTCGCTGATTTTGCCTACCAGCGTAAAATCCGTGCGATTGAGCTGAAAATTGGTGACTTTGTCCCGAC
>CAZBGM010000067.1:0-4693 GCA_964491505.1 uncultured Methanomicrobiaceae archaeon
ATCAGAAGCTTTATCGGCACCAGCTCTCTTTTATGCTATATGGTAAGCAAAAACCATCAGAAAAATGCCGGGTATATCCTGGCAAAGGAGGCCTAACCGTTGAGTGAACCCACCATCCCGATTATTGGTGCAATCTCTCTCCAGCTGGCCCGGACAAACGACGGGTATCAGGTAAAAATTCTCGACCATGACAGGACTGCCTACATCGAGACCTGTAAAACAGCTCCCTGGCTCTCACCCAAGATTCAGGCGAACATCATCTCGGCAAGTCACAACCTGCTCGATCCCGAGACCCGGCCGGAAAAAGAGATCTATCAGACGAAATTCCGGAACGTCTGTGTGCAGCTTCACGAGACGCTGGAACAGAACCCGGAGCAGAAACGTGCCCTGACGAGTCCCGTGGTGAGCCGGATCATCGAAGAGACAGAATGGGTGCGGGTCTATTTTGGCGAACACACCACGACCGAGGTCAGAATCAGCGGCAAAACTCTTCAGTTTACCTCCGAAGAGATGGCCGGTATCAACCCCACAGTTCTCAACACCAAATGGTGGAACGCCTTTGGAGAGCGGCTTCGTGCAACCCGTATCGACTGGGAAGAGATTGGCAACTACTGGGAAGAGATCGGTCAGAAGATTGCGCAGGACCCGGAGACGGAGATAGGTACTCTCAGCGAAAGCCTGGGCGACTACCTTGCCGGAAACGCTCAGATCTACAGCGACCCGGATCAGGTATCTGACCCAAAGCATGGGTATTACGACGCCGCCAAAAAACGGGTGCTGATCCCGTCAACCCTTATCCGGGAATTTTTGCGGGAACAGGGTGCAGACCGACAGCGTGAGAACCTGGCAAAAGAACTTCTCAAAAAAGGTGTTCTCATTGGCCCGTCGATTCAGAAACGGTTCAGACATGTCTCCGGCATGAAACGATACTGGCAGTTCTCTAAGGATTTTGTCGATTTTAACATCGATGAAACCGGTCGGCCACCAGTGATGAAAGATTTCATCTTCAAAACAGAGGCGACATCACATGGCGCTATCTAAACCGGAAGAACCTCCGGATGAAAAAGCTCAGCAGCCCTCTATCATGCGCGAGGGGAAAAATTCTCTGTGTCCGATCAGAGCTTCTGTTCCCGATCACCCTGAACCATGGTACAAAGTGATGATACCAGCCGTTTCATCCCAGAAACTCCACAGAATAAACTCAGATTTGTTTCAGGCTCTGCACCCGTACGTTGGTACACCCGGTACACATTCTGGTAGCAGGATAGAGACTGACATCTTCTCTGAATGGAATATTCAGATTCAAAACATCCTTTATTCCTTTCACGCGTGTATATACGGCCCCCTCATTGGAGGTGTGCGATGACCGCCTCCGTGTACCGACGTATCTCAGGACCCGGCACCGGGAAGACCCACTGCCTACTCGACTTCATCACAAAGGAACGTGACGAAGGTCTTGATCTTTCTGATCTGATGTTCTGTAGCTCGACCCGGAGTCAGCGTGATGATGTTCGTTCGCGTATCGGGGTTATTTTCCCGGAAGCTCCAAAGAAAGTTATCCAGCGCCGGGTAAAGACCATTCACGGTGTGGCGCTGACCGACTGTCTGCGGTATGGGCTGATTCCGGATGTGAGCGGGCATGTTATTGTGGAAACAAAGAACCCGGAACCGTTTTCGGCGTTCTGCAATGAATACCGCCTGGCCTACAACCCCAACGCCGGGATGGTTGTCCCCGATGATACGTTCACACGATGGCAGCATCTGCCGGACGGCAACAAAATCTTTGCCATTGCCCGGTATATCCGGCAGCAATACTCATGGAAACCTGAGCACTGGCAGTATGCTATGCAGGCCGTCGGTATTCCCGGCGTCCCGTCGGTTCACAACGTACCTGCTGTCATCCGTGCATGGGAAACGTACAAAACAGAACGGAGATTATACGAGCACGATGATTACATCCGGCTTGCCATCGACAATCACGCTCTTCCGGATGTCCGTGTCATGGTGGTGGATGAGTTTCAGGATATCAGTCCGCTTCAGTATATGCTCTTTCGGTCCTGGTGCGATTCAACAATTGAACGTATCTACATCGCGGGCGATCCCAATCAGGCAATTTATGGTTTTCTGGGAGCCGATCCCGCATTTCTGACCCAAACGCCGGCAGTGGATCAGGGAACAGTGCCGGTCTCCCGTCGCTGTCCGGCTGAGATTATGCGGGTCGCCGATGCGGTGCTTCGTGCCCCCTCGTATATGAAACCCAGTGGGCCGGGCGGGGTCGTCTCGGCATTTTATCCTCACAATGCGGAGCAGTTTGTTCATTCGGTTCAGAATGCCTATCGCCAGTATGGTGAGGTGCTCGTTCTCTCCCGGTTCACGACCTACGTGCGGCGAATGGCGAATGCTCTGAGCAGAGCGGGCATCCCGAACACCGGGTTGTCGTCGGGAAAAACCTATGGATGGGAGACCGTGCAGGTGGAAGGCGACAACACCCGGATACGTGTCCCGGTTCTGCTCAGGCTTCTGCGGCGTATTGACGATTACCGGAAGGATACGGTGCTCTGGGACGCCAGCCCGGAAGAGATGAGAGAACTGCTGAAGGCGTCGGCACTTGAAGAGAACGAACGGCGGCGTCTTCTGAACAATCTGAAGGTTCGGGGGAACTGGTTTCTGGGGGATATTCTGGAGCTTTTTGGTATTTCTTCTGAAGATCCCCGGCCTGCTATCCCGCTGATTCGTGGGCTGTGTCTGAGTGAACGAATACAAAACAACCTGATCCGGTCGTTGGACAATCGTATTATACCGGGGAGTATCCGGGTGGATACCATCCATGCTGCCAAGGGTCTGGAGGCACCGGTGGTGATTCTGCATACGGGGTATCTGCCGTCACGGCGTAAGGACTATTTCCTGCAGAACACGGAAATGGACCAGATGCGGGCGGAGGAGCGCCGAATTTATTACGTCGGATGCACCCGGGCGAGTGAGGCGCTGGTCTTTATGGACGGTCTTTCTGCTGCCCGTGCGCCGGCACTGGAAGGAGTAATCTGATGACGATTATGGAGGCAGCGGCGGCATATTTCCAGACATGTCTGCCGGACTGGTGCGTGACCCATCTGCATGAGTGCTATGGATTTTCTGATACGACGATTCAGGCGGGACGTATTGGCTATGCTCCAAAAGACCGGTATGCCCTTTCCCTGCACCTGCTGGAGGCGGGCTTTTCCGGTGAGGAAATCCGGCGGTCCGGTCTTACGTTTGAGGCAGGCTGCACACCGGTTGCTCTGTGGCGTGGGCGGATTATGTTTCCGTATATTTCAGCGGGTCAGGTCGCGTATTTCATCGGCCGGAAAACGGAGCAGACGACCGATACACTGGCCGGGAAATACATAAAGCAGCGCCGGATGGATGGTGCTATTCAGGAGCCAATCTACGGTGCTGATACGGTTGTTGCGGGCAAACCGTTGATTATTACAGAGGGAATAACGGATGCTCTGATAACGCATCAGGCAGGCTATGCAGCTATTTCTCCGGTAACGGTGCGGTTTAAGCAGGAACGGGTCACGGAGATGACGAAACTCTGTACGAAGGCGTCGGCCATCTATCTGATAATGGATAATGAGGAGAACGACGCGGGTCTAAAGGGAGCGGTGGATACAGGTCTGGTCCTCGCCCGTGCCGGACTCTCGCCGTATCTGTGCACGCTGCCCCGTCCGGTGGGGGTGGATAAGGTGGATCTGAATGATTTTATCCGGACCGGTGGTGATCCTGGCGATCTGTTCCCGGCGGCGGTGTCGGTGGAGGATCATCCGATAGCAGAAGAACGCCAGGCTGCAGCGGTGCGCTCGGTTGCCGGTGCTCTTCGCCATGATCTTGTCCGGGAGCGGGCGGCACGGTCACGCAAGCCCCTTTCGGAGAACCGCCGGCCGAATCTGCCGGGTGTTGGCAGGGTGAAGGCGCTCCTTCCGCCGATTACGTATTTTACCGGCGGTGCCGGGCTTGTGGTGCACCCGGTGTATGGTTCCTTGACGGGAGGGAATCTGAATGTTGATGCGTTGAAGGATCAGTGGTATTGTTTTCACCGGGGAAGTGAGGGCGGCGGTGATGTGCTGAAGTGGATTGCGGTGTATGAACTGGGGTTGATTCGTGAGAATGAGGACCTGCGGGGAGTGGCGTTTGTAAAGACGATACGGCATGTGGTTGAGGTCTATGGGGGAAGGGTGGAGGTATGCCCGTGAGATTGACTCTCATCATGAAACAATCAAGAACCTCTATTATATAATGGCTCAGAAGAACGAGCTGTCAACCGGAAAAGGTGCTCTGGTGCCGATTCAGGGCCTGGGTATCATGGTACGCAGATTCCCAGCCCTGAATACCCCTACTCCTTCTCAGTCCTTTCCTTTAGGAATTCCTTCATCGTATCAGACAGAATCCAGCCCCTGTCAATCCGGTGAATCAGAGTCTCAATCTCTTCCACCTGCTGCTCGATAATTTCTCCTTCCGGCGTCTCAATCATACCAGCGTAGGCCATAATCACCGTCAGCGGATTGCGGATCTCGTCGTTGATCACCGCAATGCCGGTTATATTTTCCTCAATCAGTGAGAGTGCCTCGTTTTCACGTTCACGCAGGTGGCGCTCCTCGGTCACATCCTCAAAGGATGCCATAAAACAGAAGGGCTTTGCATCTTTTCCATACAC
>CAZBGM010000067.1:4793-7453 GCA_964491505.1 uncultured Methanomicrobiaceae archaeon
GAAGTAATGCCCCAGACCTGGGGGAACGCCCGGTTTGCATAGGTCAGAATGCCGCTGGTATCTGTCAGAATAATCGGATTAATGGCGTGCTCAATAGCCGTATCCCTGATACGTAACTCACGCTCAGCTTTCCGGCGCTCGGTAATATCACGCACCATCAGAAGAACCGCCCGTTCGCCCCGGTAGTAGATCTGCACCGGTCCAAACTCCGCATCGAATGCGGTGCTGTCAAGGCGGGTAAACGTGCACTCGATATTTCCGGTCTTCTCACTAAGTTCCTCTACATGGTGCAGTGCTGTCTTCAGAAAGTCCCGGTCTTTTTTGTGAAAATACGCAGAAAACGGACGGGAATAAAACTCTTCTGCGTTGCTGCATCCCAGCATCGTAAGTCCCACCGGGTTGATGTAGAGCACCGTGTCCTCTTTATAAATCGCAATCATATCAGGCGACATATCGACCAGCAGAGCATAGCGCTCCTCGCTTTGTTCGAGGGCATGCTCGGTCATCCGCCGTTCGACAATGTGCTGCACCTTTGAGATAAGTTCAGTAAACTGTGACTTCGCATCGCCACCTTTCTGCAGATAGTATTCCGCCCCGTTGTTGAGGGCCTCAATGACCACTTCTTCCCGGCCCCGCCCGGTAAAGATGATGAAGGGAATGTCCGGGAAACGCTTTTTAACAGCCTTTAGAAAAACAATGCCGTCCATTTCCGGCATATCATAATCCGAGATAATAACGTCATAGGTCTGGCGTTCGAGCTTGGCAAGCGCTTCAATCGCTGTGTAGGCAATGTCGCAGGTAAAATTACCTGTACGATCAAAAAAGATGCGTTCTGCCTCAATAAAAGCCGGTTCGTCGTCTACTAACAGCACAGATATTGTCGAATTCACAGGTGCCAGCTCCGGAAGGGTTTGATAGATCTCTCTATTGAAAGTATATTCATATTTCGAAAAAACAGTGGCATTTTCATGTAGAGAGGGATGGGCTGCATCCGACACTCTTATCTTATGCTGATACCTTTTTGTAGTAATGGACGCCATTGACCGGAAGCGGCGAAGCGCAGAGCCTCTTCCTGCTCTGACTGCCTCGTTTGGCGAGGATGTGCATACCAACGCGAAAGGATTTCTGGACCAGATTGCTTTTTATGTGCAGGAATGGCGCCCGCACCACTGGTTGTTCTACTATTTTCTTATCCCGGCCGTTCTGCTCTCGCTCACTCTGCTCTCGACTGAACTTCAGAGCCAGCTCGTTCTGAATACTGCCGAGCCCACGTTCTATGCCGTCTTTCTCATGAATTTCAGCCACGCATCGATGCAGCACCTGTCAGAGAACGTCATTATCTATCTCTTCTCGGTGACCATCATCTTCTTTATCGAGGGAAAGAAGAACGTTTTTTTGTATTCTTCGCTGGTCTTTCTCTTCGTGCTGCCGTTCCTCGTCTCGTTTGCCACGTTTCTGACCATCGGCTCAACTGAGGCGTTACTCATTCAGGGTTTTTCAGGCATTACCTCAGCATTCCTGGGCTATGCGGCCTATTCTGTTGCCCGGAGTCTCTACTCAAACTTCCTCTACCTGCCCTTCAAAAAGATTAGGTCTTACACGATTGCAGGAAAGGGGGGAGTCTTCCTGCTTGTCATCCTGCTCTCGGTAGTCATCATCTTCCTGATGCTCTTTGGCCTTTCTCTCGGGATTGTAACGACGCAGGATGGGTATCTGGTCTTTGGTCCTGGTCATTTCATTGGCTATATTGTTGGGTTTCTCACGCCGATGATTATCGGGCTGTTTTTCCGGCGACGTTATATTCTGCTCAACCTGTTTCTGCTGCTGTATATCGGTATTACGATCATGGTGTACCTGCCGGTAGTGGGTGGGGTCTGAGCGGCGAAAACATGACTGAAAAAAGATTGAAAATAGACTAAATTGAGACTAAAACTTTCGATATGGTGGTTTGGGTGATAGAATGGGAGTGGCTTTCTGTCCCTATTACAATATATTTAATGCATACAGTTGAGTATATATATTTACCTACAGGGGGATGGATCAGAACATGAGCACAATATTGATTGTTGACGACAGCACGATGATTGTTGACGTGTTCGTGGCGATGTTGCAGCGCCATGGGTATGAAACACTTTCTGCCTATGGGGGTGATGAGGCGCTTGAAGTGTTGAAATCGGCGCGTCCGGACCTGATTCTTCTTGATATTATGATGGAGCCCAGGGATGGATGGTCGACTCTGACGGCCATTAAAGAGAATCCTGAGTTCACTGAGATCCCGGTGATGATGCTGACGGCAAAACAGCTCAATCCTAAAGAGGCCCAGCAGTATGGGTCACTCATTGAGGACTATATCATGAAACCCACGACCCACAAGCAGCTTTATGAAGCCGTGGATTATGTGCTATCCCGCCGGGAAACGATCGCCGAAGGCATCAAAAAAGCCCGTGAGAAGGGTCTTGATGCAGAACTCATCGAGGAATATGAACACCTCTCAACCAGTGTGGATGTCTCCCGGCGTCTGCTCCACCTGCTTTCTTCAACCTATCGGGTGGACGGGACAGATCTTACAATCAGCAAAAACATCGTTAAAGCCATCGACAACATTGAGGAGAGCATAACGCTGCAGGATCAGCGGCTCAAAGAACTGAAAACGATGATTG
>CAZBGM010000068.1:0-7373 GCA_964491505.1 uncultured Methanomicrobiaceae archaeon
ATTATACATTTTCTCACTTCCTTTATGCTTCTTCATTGATATAAGGGTGATATTTTTCTGAGACGCTCAGTAATCTCAGAAAGACACCCTACCGTATACTCCACATCGTCTTCGCTGTTCGCATCACCCAGACTAAAACGCAGCGTGCCACGTGCCCAGACGGGATCGGTCCCACAGGCCGTCAGGACGTGTGAGGTCCCTTCTGTTCCGGAAGTGCAGGCACTACCGGTAGAGACACAGATGCCTTTGCGTGAAAGCATCAGTTGCATCGCCTCACCTTCTACACCATAAAACGAAAGATTCAGATTGCCGGGGAGCCGTGAGGTTGGGTGACCATTCAGGCGCACATCAGGAACCGTTTCTGCAATTCTTTCGTACAGGTGGTTTCTCATGTTCGTTATCTGCTGGTTGTGATCAGGAATGTCACGGGTTATTCGTTCAATGGCAACCCCAAGTCCAACAATGCCCGGAAGATTCTCGGTTCCGGCTCTCATGCCACCTTCCTGTCCGCCGCCATGTACAAAGTTTTCAATGGTACAGCCGTTCCTGATGATCAAAGCCCCCACACCTTTCGGCCCATAAAATTTGTGAGCAGAGATAGAGAGCATATCAGCAGGGAACGACGAGAAGTCGATCGGGACTGAACCAATCGCCTGCACTGCATCAGTGTGAAAAAGAACATCATGCTCTCGGGCGATAGTTCCAATCTTCTCGACTGGCTGAATCGTTCCGACCTCGTTATTCGCCATCATCACTGAGATCAGAATCGTGTCGTCACGAATTGCTTCCTCAACATCCTCAGGGGCAACCATGCCGGTTTCATCGACTGGGAGATATGTCACCTCAAAACCACACGTCTCAAGAAACTCACAGGTATGTAAGATCGCGTGGTGTTCAATTGCAGTAGTGATGATATGCCGTCCTTTCCCACGCATTGAAAATGCTGTCCCTTTCAGCGCCCAGTTATCAGCCTCGGTCCCCCCGGCAGTAAAATATACTTCTTCAGGAAGGCATCCGAGTGCCACGGCGGTTTGTTCACGGGCACGGGTCACGGCATTTTTTGATTCTTTTCCCAAAAAATACAGTGAAGATGGATTCCCAAACTGCTCTGAATAGAACGGAAGTATCGCTTTGTACACTTCAGGATTTGTTGGAGTTGTTGCCGCGTGATCCATATACACCACACGCCGATTGGTTTGTTCACTTTGAGTCATAGAATCTCATGAAGGATAACAGGTGATTATTTTGTCGTCTGATTGCACTGAGCAATCTGACTCGAGCCATTTTCGCAGATCACCGGTCCGGGACCCAGATACTGCTGAATATTCATCGGATTGGCGCCTGCCTCTGACGCGTTCATTTCACCCGACATAATGCCATGCAATTCAGCCGTACGGTCAAACGGCTCACCCGCCCCAAACCGATCTTCGTTCAGGCACCCACCACAAAGGGCTGTACCCAGAAGAGCAAGCAGACACAACAGACAAAAAGACATTTTCATTATCTAATGATCTGCTTCACCAGAAGAAAAAAACGATCATATTCTGTCAGAACATGAGAGATATCTCCCGTTTCAGGCCAACCGACCCCAGCAGTAACTATATCTAATATTCCTGAGAGTAATATTTATGAATATTCCGACAGCACGGGAAATTCGTGAACGACGGGTAAAACTCGGACTTCGTCAGACAGAGGTTGCACAAAAAGCAGGTCTTTCCCAGTCGATGATTGCACGAATTGAGTCAGGGAGTGTAGATCCAAGAGTTAGCACCCTGTCGAAAATTATTGCCGTGCTCCAGGAAGCAGAAGAAACAGTTATGCGTGCCAGAGATATCATGCATACACCCGTAATAAGCGTTACACCCTCAGACTCCATCTCACACACCGTAGCAATTATGGAGAAATACGGCATCTCTCAGCTTCCGGTACTCTCCCATGATGTGCCGGTCGGATGTATCTCAGAGTCAGCGATTATTGTCGCAATGGAAAAAGGACACATCAGCAAAAAAGAGCAGCACACTGTCTGTGAAATCATCGAAGAGGCATTCCCTACGGCCCCACCGTCGGTTGATCTTGATACCATCGTCCATATTCTGCACAACCATCACGCTCTTTTAGTCCTCGACAAAGGAAAAGTTGTTGGAGTTCTCACAAAACATGATCTAATTGCCCTGATTGCCTGATACTATTTATATCTCAGTCTCAGGGTTTTTTCCTTAAGTTGTGAGATCATCAAAAATCGGAAAAATGTTTGTACATTAGAACAAGATGAGCACTTCACAAAGTCGTGAAATCAAAATAAAAGAAAGCGGGACAGAACAGATATTTTCCCCACCAGACATTAAATTTTTGAAACCAAATCCCTAAGCACATCTTCAGGATTTTCAGCCTTTACGACACCAGATGCGAGCAAAACTCCATCACTTCCGAGGTCAAGTGCCGTCTTCACACAAGTACCGGAATGGATACCGGCCCCCGCCAGTACCCTCACATCAGGATTGATATTCTGAACAGCTTTGACCGACGCAGTGATCACTTCAGGATCAGCAGTTGAGACTGAGATGCCCGAACCAATCAGTTCTGGCGGTTCAATTGCAACAAAGTCCGGTCCAAAAACTGCTGCCGCTGCACTGGTAGGAGTGTTATTGGTACAGACCACCGAGGTCAGGTGTGTCCTTTTTGCAGCTTCAACTGCCGCCTCTACATCAGCGAGAGTAAGCCGGTGCTCTGAATGGTTTATCAGTGTTCCTTTCGCCCCGATAGAGTGAACTGCCTCAGCAAGTGCAAAACCCGTGTGTGCGCCGGGCAAAATACCGTCAATATGCTGTGCAAACACAGGAATACTATAATGCTGACTCATCTGACGTAGTTCCATAGCCATGGGACAGACACCAATCGTAACGCCACTCTCTTCAGAAACAACTTGTGCACTTTGGGCTATCTGATGTGCAGACGGTCCAAAACTCTGTTCATAGGCTTTAAAATTGATGAGGATTATAGGAAGTTTCATAGTATTCACAGTATGGTTATTATTGTCTACAAAGCCTTATGCGTTACTTCGACCGTTTGATCGACATGACGTCGCCAAGCGTTGTTGCAACCTTGCCAGCGGCACTCGTTTCAACCTTTTCCTGCACTCTGTCAAGAAGATTAATGCCAAGTACCGATTCGATTTTTTTCCTCACGCGTTCTTCAGGAATCATGCCCTTCTCAATCTTCTTGATAAGTCCTTCTTTCTCTTTCATACCCATGGCAAGATCTTTTTGTGATAGACCTTTTTCATTCCGGGCATTGCGTATGCGTTCTGCGAAATCATCGACAATATCGCCTTCCATCATGTCAAGAACATCCCGGGGTGGACGACGCTGAGTCGCTGGCATTGGAGATCCCGGCGTCCTTCCGCCAACACGCGAGACAGACCCCTGCCTAGATGCCGGACGTGGCCGGTGAATTTCTACGCCTAATTTGGCACATTTTTCACATACACGCATTGGAGCGCCATCGATCTGAACAATTTTTGGTTCGCCACGGATTGTTGTTCCGCATACCTCGCATTCAGCCATAATCGTATTCATTTATATAGAGTTATATCATTATATACCTTTTAGGTATGACTGAAGAGACTCCATCTCCGTCTCCTGACTCAGATGACGACATTGTGCAGTATTTGCTCACAAAAATCTCAAATCTTGAGAGCAGAAATACTCAGCTTCGTGAGCAGGCACGACAGGTTGAACTGGAGAAACGCCAGCTCGAAAGCTATCAGAGCAGGCAGGATAAAGATAATAAAAAACTTCTTTCTGAAATAGAGAAACTTAGAACTCCTCCACTCATTGTTGGATCCGTAACGGATCTCCTTGAAGACGACAGGATTGTTATTCACTCGAGTGCCGGTCCGAATTTTGTAGTAAAAGCCTCCCATACAATAGACGCTGACAAACTCAGGATAGGGACCAGAGTAACCTTAAATCAACAGTCACTCTCTATAATAGAGATCCTTCCACCATCATATGACAGCAGAATCTATGGAATGGAAATTGAAAAAACGCCGATGGAACATTACGGCATGATCGGCGGTCTTGAGGACCAAATCAACGAGATTCGTGAAGCCGTAGAACTACCACTTTCCAGACCGGAACTTTTTGCCGGGGTTGGCATAGAAGCACCAAAAGGAATTCTCCTTCACGGACCTCCCGGCACCGGAAAAACTCTGCTAGCCCGCGCTGTTGCCCATGAAACGCAGGCGAAATTCCTACGAGTCGTTGGAAGTGAACTGGTTCAGAAATATATTGGAGAAGGTGCCCGCCTGGTACGTGAACTCTTTGATCTAGCAAGAGATAATACACCATCAATAATCTTTATCGATGAGATTGACGCTGTCGGTGCCCGGCGCTCCGATGGGCATACCTCAGGAGATCGAGAAGTCCAGCGAACTCTTATGCAGCTTTTAGCAGAACTCGACGGTTTTGAATCACGGGGAGATGTTAAGATTATTGCCGCGACCAATCGTCTGGACATTCTTGATGATGCTCTTCTTCGTCCCGGCAGATTTGACCGGATGATTGAGATTCCCCAACCAGACACGTTCGGACGTGAATCAATTCTTAAAATTCACACGACACGAATGACCATCAGTCCTGATGTCAACCTGCAACACATTGCCGCACTCACAGAAGAGAAAAACGGTGCAGACCTGAAAGCTATCTGTACTGAAGCAGGCATGTTCGCCATTCGTTCAGAACGTTCGTATGTTACCAGTGATGATTTTATTAAAGCAATTACAAAAGTCGCATCTGAATGCGCCAAAACCCGATACTCCCGTTCATCTGATGGCGCAATGTTTGCCTGAACATTACTGATCGTATCCTTTTTTTGAATGTTATTATAGAAACAATCTTTCAGGCCGATAGAACACAGAAACGTCTCTTGAATTATTATTTTTCAGATTGTATGATTTATTCAGAAGATTCTGGATCTTTTATGTCATCTTCATCGGTATCTGCCACCATACAGGTTTCTGCCATCTCACGTTCTGTGCACCAGATAACCAATACCTCCTCAGCATGTGCACACACTTCAGGATACTGGTCAGTTGTTGTGCCGGGCACCATAACATCCTCATCCACACAGGCGTCTTCACCGATTGCCAGAATTTTCCGAAACGCCCATGTATCAGGATGCTTCGGGCCAAATCGTCCATAAACGTCCTGACCATACCCAAGAGTGCAGCGCCGATCATCTCCAATCTCAAGAAAAACAGTATGAGTATACCGGCGTATATACCAGTTCAGTTCATTTGCAAGTGAAAGCGCGCTTCCCAGTGTGGAACAGGTAATAGAAACCCCATAGTTGCGCTTTTTTGGAGGATAAAAACGAAGAAGACGTCTGCTGGTCTCAGAAGAGGACAGGGTAGCATAGAGATCCACTCCCGCTTTCTGTACCAGCACCAGGTTCATCATTCACCTAAAGATGCTTTAGAGAAACATCCGATCAGCATTCAGTGGGCTTGCTTTCTTTCGGACCTTATCAATAGCGTTATAAAAGTCGGCCATCGTAATAGCTGTTGCTTCCCGTCGAACGGCGTTCATCCCTGCCTCACGACAAACAGCCTGTAATTCAGCACCGTTTGTATTTGGGGTGAGCGAGACCAGTTCTTCCAGACTGACTCCACTGGTAAGGTTCATCCTTGACGAGTGAATCTTTAAGATTTCCAGTCTCGACGCCTCATCAGGAAGAGGGATCTCAAGAACCCGATCAAACCTTCCCGGACGAAGAAGGGCTGGGTCCAGCATATCAACGCGGTTTGTCGCCGCCATGATTCGCACATCACCTCTCGTATCAAAACCGTCCATCTCTGCCAACAGTTGCATCAGAGTCCGCTGAACTTCAGCACTGCCTGAGGTATTGTCCTGGGTTCGCATACTCCCAACAGCGTCAATCTCATCAATAAAGACAATCGCCGGAGCTTTTTCCCGTGCCATCTCAAAAAGTTCACGCACCAGTTGCGCACCCTCACCGATAAACTTGTGTACCAGTTCACTGCCAGACATTCTGATAAAAGTCGCATTGGCCTGGTGAGCAACTGCTTTTGCCACAAGTGTCTTTCCCGTACCGGGGGGGCCATGAAGCAGAATGCCCTTTGGTGGTTCAACACCGACTTTTGCAAAAATCTCAGGCCGGGTCAGTGGATATTCAACTGCTTCACGGACTTCTTCGATCTCATATTTCAGGCCACCTATTTTTTCAAACGTTACATCGGGTGACTCTTCGAGCTCCATGATACGTACGCGTGAATCAATCGTGTTACCGACAATTCTTACAATTGAAAGCGCATTATTGACAGCTACTTTCATTCCGGTCTTAATCTGACCGTGAAGCTCGTCAATGGTGAACGTAATATATTCCTGATTATTCCCCTGCTGTCGCAGGTACACCTCGCCATCCGGAAGAATATCAAGCACCGTAGCAACAAAAAGCGGCGGACGCTTGAGCTGATTGTTTTCCTTTTTAAGCTGTGCAATCTCCTTGCTCTGCAGCTCATTTCTGAGTTTCAGATCGCTTGACTTGGCGCGGTATTCCTGCACCTGCATCTGGAGAGATGTAATATCTGGTTTGTTTCCTGGCTGACTCCAGGCTGTCTCATCCATGTATATATATTCACGCCTTACCACATTTATGTAGTATGTCTGTAGCATTTCCAGCACGGAGCATCTCACACGGAACAGGAACCGGAGAGCTGCTGGTAACCAATGAAGGGATTTCTTTTCTTTCAGGAGTAGACCCTGAAACAGGAATTATCATTGAACAGGGTCACCCACTCGAAGGGAAGAGTGTCGCGGGAAAAGTTCTTGCTTTCCCACATGGCAAAGGCTCTACCGTAGGTTCCTATGTGATCTATGCTCTGAAACGAAACAACGTTGCACCAGTCGCAATCATCAATACCGATGCTGAACCCATTATCGCTGTCGGCGCTATAATCGCAGAGATCCCAATGGTAGATCAACCATCACAATCACTTGAGTCACTTCCTGACGGGACAACGGTAACAGTAGATGGAGACTTGGGTCAGATTACCATTGAAGAAGAGCAAATCGCATAAATCAGAGCCAGGATATTAGTGTTTTTTCATATCATCCTTACTGATGACTGTAACCTCAATTGTTCCTACTGTCGGGGTAAGCTCTTCACACAAGACATTATTGAGAACGGTGAAATTATTGACCAAGATCTCCCGGTCACACTATCCTATGATATCGCAGACTTAGTCACATTTCCTGAACGTGATCCAGAACCAGTTATATCATTCTATGGCGGTGAACCACTGCTCTGCACCGAGACGATTCGCACAATTATGGATATAACTCCTACCTGCC
>CAZBGM010000069.1:0-7211 GCA_964491505.1 uncultured Methanomicrobiaceae archaeon
GGTTTTTGCTTACCATATAGCATAAAAGAGAGCTGGTGCCGATAAAGCTTCTGATTAGGGGTTTTTTCAGGAACGCGAGCCTTTGAGGGCGTTACAGCCGAAATCAGCCAGACTCTGGCGCCAGACTCAGATGAGACCGAGTAGATCGGAAGTGAACATTTGCAGGTTTCTACGACCCGGAGAAGACGGAGAAGAACCTCTCTGATTATCAGAAAAAAGGGAGTATGGGGGTGAACCGCTCCGGTTCTGCACCGTAAAACGCCATACCGGCAATCTTTACGGTCTAAATAGGGTGAAAGGAGAAATCTGGGGTTAATTAACCCTTACTTCTTCTAATTTTTCCGTCTCAGACCAACCAAGAGCAGCATGGCAGCGCCGAGAGCCATCACCGGCAGGAAAGCCGGAAGCGGGGTTGAGGCACCGCCACTACTTGGAGAGCCTGATGAGAGCACTGCGGTGGTCCCGATAAGATTGGACTTTGCTGAGAGCGTGCCTGAGCCAGCGTCAACACCGGTTGGAAGCACGTTCCAGACTTTTTTTGAGCTGTCCCAGACGGCGAGAGTGAGCATATTCGGGTTGTTCCCTGCCGCTGCGAGGTCTGCCGGCTGAAGCTGCACGGTAATGGTTGCTTCGTTCGACAACAGACCAGGAATACCGCTCACCTTAAATGAGGAAGCAGCAAGCGTGTAGCCCGCCGGGGTGCCATAGAGGCTACCCTGGTTCACGGGTCCCATGCTGGCGTTAATATCCGAGAAGACCGATCCCTGCGGGAAGGTCACGCTGTAGCGCCCGTCTGAGGAATAGATGGTTGTGGTCTCAGATTGTGATATGATAGCGCTTGTCGGCACGATCGGCGCCACATAGGCTGCTTCGACCGTGAAGGGCTGGGTTGTTTCGTCCAGCACGCGGCCATCGACTGAGACCTTGGAGTTCACGGTGTAGGAACCGACGGGAAGCTGGGCGCCGAGGTTTACGGTAAAGCCGACCTCGTTGCCGGGGATAATCGCTGCCTGTGACGGTCCGATGGAGAGTTGCGCCACCGGCTGACCGTTCGTGTCAAAGACCACCACGTCACATTTTGCATTATAGTAGTGGTGGTTGCCGGTGTTTGTGAACTTCGTCGTCAGCGGAATGGGCTGGCCGGGTTCCGGTGTGCCGGTCTCAACGCCGGTGATGGTGCCGGTCTCTACAATATTTGAGCCGGCGATGGTGATCATCTCAGGCACGGTAACAGCGGTGACAAAACCAAACTGTCCCTCACCCTGGGGTTTGGTGTGGACGTAGATGAGTGCATAGCGCCCGCCGTCGCCGGAGGCTGGCATCTGAATCGTGGCGGCCACGGTCTTTGACTCGCCGGGATTCAGATGAAACTCTGAGGCAGAGAGCGTGGTAAACGGCCGGGCCGAGTACGGACTGGTGTCCTCAGCAGCCGGGAGCGGCTGATAACTGCGGTCCATCCCCTGTCCGAAGCCCATGACTTCCACAAGCACGTCGATTGGTGCGTCGGTCGTGCGGGTCTTTATTTCCATCGTATGCACGGCGGTGATGCCGGGTGCTAAGTCTTCCATGTATTTAGCGCCAACGACACGCAGGCCGGCGGTGGCCGGCGATATGCAGACGAGTGTGATGAGTAGAACTGCTGCCACGATGATGAACGTGGTCAGCTGTTTATTGTGTATAGGGTTCCCCATATGGATCAATTAATAATAAGATTTATATGGTATTTAATAATTCATATTTACTTTTTGGGGTGTTGGAGATGTATAAGGTACGGGCGGTTTAATCAGAAAGAAGATAACATGAAACTGAGTGTCAGTAAACTGGTTGACAAACCGTTTTCCGGGTTGGCAAATAGATAAACTTGAACCGGTTTTCGACTTTGAGTTATAGGGGAACCCCGAATATTTATTCGTGAAGATATACGCCGGTGAATCCGGTGAATCCGGTGACCCTGGGTGTAGTGGCCGGTTGTCTCTGTACTTTGTCGATGCTTCAATGTCCGTAAGAGCATTATGAAGAAGAGCATTTAGCAGATCCCGGAACTTAAATCCCAAACTCTGGTTCAAATATAGGGATCAATATTCAATTTCGATGAATTACGGCTTATTTGCAGAAAAAAGACATATTCGCCCCAAAAATTAATTTATTTCTTCCTATCTTTTTTATGGAACATAAACTGGAGAAATCTCGTTGTATTGTTCCTGTTTATACTTAAAATTAATTTTATACAGAGATTGGATAATTATTCCCTAAAATACAACCGGAGTTTGGGTTAAATTCAATAATTTTTAACCCCCGATAAAGCGCCGGATATCCAGATGATTTGCAGAGCCAATATCTATATTGTCCCTTGGAAAGAATAAGCTCCATCCTTCCTACAGGAACAAAATTAGAGGATGTAAATTATCTTGTTGCTTCCCTTGTCTCAATGATCGTTCAGCACTACTGCCAGCCAGTCTGATTGTGATTGACCAGTCATTAAACGGTATTCAAAGAGAAGATTTTGCCGACTATCTTCTCTTCAGAATGTTTAATAGATCACAGAGAAAAGACAATCAAACGAGCGCCGGATATACGAAAACCAGTTAGAAAGATTTCAACTGAACTTCGGGAGCAATGTCTGTATTCTGGTCATAAATTTGCTGACAGAGGCATTCACGAACGTTACTTACACGGCGGTGAAACTAATTATTTAGGTATTGAACGGCAGATTATTATGGAGAGTTACTAAAGAAAACATTCTTTCAATTTCACTTTACTATAAGTGATTTATAGAACTTCTGGCGTGATCATAGGATTTTCGAAATCCTCAATCATAATTATGTGAATTTATTTTAGTTTTGCTTTCAGTATTAGCATTATTGATTAAAGATAAAATCTGACAAAAAAGAATAAATTGTTAAATTATGTATTTTCAGATATTAGTATTTTCCAGCGCTAAACTCAAGGACTATTGTATAGTCACCCACAAGATCATCATAGGTTACAGCCTGTTGAACCTCAATTGGGATATATACTCCATCCGTTTTTGCATGGGGGGCACCAACAAGACCGATACTCTTATCAGATCCAGTTACATCTGTTAAAACATCCATCGTCGCCGGGGTCCCAGAACCGATGGCATTCCAAACAGATACTGTTCTAATCTGAAGATTGGATGCAAGGATGGTTTCATTTAAGAAATTGTACATTTTTCCATCTGCTATATTAGTTTTCTCTCCTGTTTCAAATGCATTTTCCTTTACCTTCACATCCCAACTTCCAAAGTTTGAAAGCACCTCTAATGTGCCCACTCGAACTGGTGATGCAACCTCATTGGGATTGAAATCGAGTCTGTTGTAGGTTTCATCCTGATTATATTCAGTAGCTGAAGTTTCATTTTCAGCATCGACAGATAATTCAATCGCATGCTGCACACCAGCATTGATAGTCAATGTTCCATTGTCAGTCGGTGCTGCCATAACTCCCTGCGGCACAAACGCGAGTGCCACCAGGAGAACCAATACTCCAAGAATTCCTAATTTTTTCATTTTCAAAACCTCACTAATTTAGTGTTCTAACCAATACTCCTGTACGCTCATATATAAAACCATCTCAAATTATTGCAGGTAGGCATTGTCTTTAAATACTTGTTCAAATTTTCATATTTAAAGATTCGTAGATTGCCGATTTTCCACCCGACCCGGCACCCAAAAAAACCCAAATCCACCCGTTTTTCCCGGCCACCACCGGCCCGATCTCCGGCACATGCGGCACATCCCTCTCCCCGCCGCCACAAAAACAGGGCCGGAAGCTATCCACACCCGGCCCGGCAGCACGGACCAGCGCTCTCCCTACGCCCAACATCAATTACATCCGGCCCAGCAATGCAGGGTATCAGGTCAGGCCGGGACCAGGGTTTGTCTCTGACGGGTATACGGTTCCGAGGTCATCCCGTCGGTGATAATCCGGTTGTTCTTCTTTGTAAATTCCGGAATACGGCTATTTTTCAGGTAGTCTGAGAGCGCCACGTCATGAATGGTTCTGACCTGCCGGCGGATATTCTCTGAACTACTTGCCGGGAAGAATAGCGCAGTCCGGGAACAGAGATCATCACACGGTGACCGGGTAAAACTAAAAGATACAGAAGATGAAATGCAAAAATCTCAGATCGTTGCTATCACGTTCATACACAACACCGGTGAGCAGGGTATGGGTCTTTCCGGTGCCGGAACCGCTAAGATACCGGATTACTTCAGCAGTCCTGGGAAACGACCTCTGTCTGTACTGGGGTGTACCGGGGTCCGGGTACTAGGGCGGTACGGTTTTCTGAATATTTCCTTCAAAAGAAATACGCCTAATATCACGCGCGTAAGGAATTTTAATCCCTCTGGATTCACATTTGATCTCATTCCCAATTTCAGTACAGCGGATGTGTACCGGGTGTACTGGGTGTACCGGGGTATAGAACAAAGGGGTGGGGGACCCCCCCTTGTTTTACTCCCGTGCGGGCGGTACAGGAACAGGTCACTCCTTCGTCTGAAATGACTAAGTCCGGTCTGTCACAGTCCGGAACCGGCTTTTTTAGTCCGGCCCAACACCGAAATAGAGTGTAATCGAGTACCGCTCGGCCTGGAGCATGTCGTCCCAAGTCACCTCCTGCTGAGTGCCAAAGGGAATCGGAATATTTGTTATTGACTGGTTGCCACGA
Organism: uncultured Methanomicrobiaceae archaeon; assembly: GCA_964491505.1. GTDB lineage: Archaea > Halobacteriota > Methanomicrobia > Methanomicrobiales > Methanomicrobiaceae > CAZBGM01. The sequence goes on from CAZBGM010000069.1 coordinate 4,691, forward strand.
AGCAGCAGGAGCGGAGCATCATTCAGGTCAGGAAGACGAAGAGCCGTTTCAGGCTGCACATACTGAAACACCGGGTTATCATGATCCTGCAGGAAATAAAATGGATTCTGCATCTGGAGCGTCTGATCCCCAGAGGCGACCATATACCCATCATTTGACGAAGAAACCTGAAGCTGCCACGACGTATCATAATTTGACGAAACCACTACATTCAGATCAGATTCCGTCTGTGTAGAGTCAGCAATCTCCGGGGGTTCAACAGCTGTATTACCCAGAGAAACCACAGTTTTTATGCGGGTCGTCCCGTTCTCATCAGTATACGTTTCCTCCCGGATCTCAACATTCTCGTCATCCACCGGTTCCACATCCAGCCCAATCCCCTGCGCAATGCTCGCCGAGATGCGCAGTGTCGCCGTCGAATTTACCCCGGAATTATCCGCCGCCACCGGCAGGACCAGAACCGTCCAGCAACAGAGAAGAACCACCACAAGCACCGCCAATCGGACAGCGCGTGCCGGGTGTAATCCCCCACTCAGCAGACGCCAGCCACAGCTCATCTGTACCACACGCTTCGTTTTGCTGTTATCTTCTGCCGGTTTCATATTCATCGTCTCCTGTTCCGTTACCGTAAAGTATCCTGTCCCACTCTTCCTACGCTGCCGATGCCGTCAGACTCACAAAGATCTCATACACCCGATCCGACGGCAGAATCCGGTCGTCATAGGTCACATTCTGCCTAAGTCCCAGGTCCAGTTCCTGCGTCGCCGGGTTCGCCCAGCCCGTTTTCAACGTCTGGCCCGTATCCGAAAGGGACACAAACGGCCCGTCATCCAGATTCAGCTTCAGCGAATGTGACAGCACCGCCCCGTCCACGACAAACACACTACCATCGAACTCCGTCAGATGACCAGCCGAATCAGCAGGTTTCCCATATCGCATATCATCCTTCGCCTCAACCTGCCAGTTACAGTTCGCTGTTACTGCAAGCGTCACCGCATCTCTCTTCTCGTTTTCATTGCCGGATTTGATATCAAGCGCCCAGCCGGAAAGCGATCCATACACATCAACGCCCACTTCCGACGTGCCCCTAACAAATACGCCGGCATCATTCCGGATAAACGAGTCCCCGCCTGGACCCTTCACAGCCAGCGTCACCCGGTGATCACCCACACTATGATAGACATGCACCGGGTTCTTCTCGGTCGAGGTATGACCATCGCCGAACAGCCAGAGGTAATCGGATATCTCTCCCTTACTCGTGTCCGTAAACCGCACCACAAGCGGCGGGTCGCCGACAGTAGGCGTCGCCGTAAAGTTTGCCGTGGGAGCCGGTGGAACATGCAGAGCAAGCGCCACCAGCAAAAGCACCAAGACCACAACCAGACCGACGGCCAGCCAGCCGACCGTTCGTGGGTTCCATCCATCCATCTTTTTAATATTCATCTCTCACTCCACCTGTGATACTAGACCGTCGTCGCCGTAAAGGTTATGATCGTCCGGTATTGCTCACCGTCTGCCAGCACCGCATCATCATAGGTCACCCGCTGCTGGAGTTCAACCTGATAATCACCAGTATTGCTCCCCTGCCGAATCACCTGCTCATCACCGGTCAGGTCCACAAAGCTGCTTTGAGATTCACTCTTCACCTGCAACGGATCGCCCAGCACCACACCGTTATCATACACCGAACCATCATATCGTGTCAGATGCCCTTTGTTCGCCGGAATCTTTCCATAATCAGCCGAATCAACCGCCGTTACTTCCCAGGCCGTATTCGAGGTCACATTCATCGACACACTAGCCAGGTTCTCATTCTCAGACTGCACATCAAGTGGCCAGTCAGCCATTACCCCAATAGCAATCTCCACGAAATCAGCCGATTCCACCACAATATAGCCAACCTTTGTCTCGGTATCAGTGCCGTTATCACCGAAATATTGTGCCGCCTCGACCGTCAGTGAGACCGTGTAATCACCGGCGGAGGTATAATTGTGCACTGGGTTCTGGTCATGAGATGCCGCACTACCATCACCAAAGGTCCAGGTATAATATGGATCGTGATAGAAACCACCGACTACGGAATCATCCTCGAACGTCACCAGATAAGGAGCCAAGCCGGACCGGTTGTTCGCAAAGAAATCGGCTTTCAGCTCAGAGTGAATGATCGAGAGATAGTCAACCTTCGTCTCAGTATCACTCCCGCCCGGACCGGAGACAGTCAGAGTCACGGTATAGGTTCCTTCTGTATATATGTGAGACGGGTTCTGGTCGTTTGAAATGGCCGACCCGTCACCAAAGTTCCACGACCAGCTCGTCGGTACACCCACCGACTGATCCGTGAAATAGACCACCTGTGGTGATTCACCCTCAGTAGGCGATGCCGTAAACGCAGCATCGTAGCCAACCGTGATATAACCCGCCTTCAGCTCATTGTCAGTTCCCTGGGCATCGGTCACCGTCAGATTGACATCATAGACTCCGCCGACCGTATAATTATGCACCGGATTCTCCTCAGCGGACG
>CAZBGM010000070.1:0-1881 GCA_964491505.1 uncultured Methanomicrobiaceae archaeon
TAATACAGGAATACAGGACGTTGTTACAGGAGCGCCGGGTCGCCAACGGTGATCCGTCCTTCGTCAACCTTCGCACGGACGATTTCGGGCACCTCGCCCCACTGTCCCATCTCACTGCCGCAGATCAGAAGGCATCCGGTGATCGCCGGATCGTCGGGAGGCAGATACCCATCTCCTGAAGCACTGGTAACCTGATTGCAGAGCGCCGTCGCCCACGCATCAGCCCGTGCCACATCGGCTGAAAAAACCGTGACAGCATCCGCCGTCCCGAACGATATCGAGGGACCAACCGTCGCTGAGGAGGTGCAGATGCCACAGATATTGTTGGTGGGAGGAATCCGCAGGGCATATTTGCCGGAGAAGGGACTCTGCCCGGCGTAAAGGCCGATAAGAAGTTCACGATCAGAAAAAAGAGCAATATCTCCCCCGTTATCCACGACCCCACAGGAAGCACCGGCTTGTTTTATCGCCTCTGCCCCTGCCCAGGCAATCGTTCCGGCAACGGCAGCCATGGGGCCGGTTGTGGCTGATTCAGCCGCATTCATCATCCGTTCTGCGATGAGGGGCGCCGATTCTTCCGTCCGGTACGGGGCAAAGGTCGTGCCAAAAAAAGGATCTTTGGCGATGAGGGTTTCCAGATCGTTTCGTGCACCCATCATTGCCTCACGGGCAGCACGCACAGAGCCATCCTGCTCTGCAAGAATGGTGGTGATGGTCGATTTATACTGAAACCGATCCCGGATCATTTTCGAAGAGAGAGGGCTTTATGCGGACAGGCTTCCACACACTTCCCACACAGCACACAGTTCTCTGTTTTCATGCAGAGATGCCAGTCCTCATCGAAGCTGATCACTTCCTGCGGGCAGACACTGATACAGGCACCACATTCCACGCACTCCTGCTCATCGCGCCGGACTGCTTCCTCAAGAATCTCAACCCCTGCATGCTGGCGCTCCAGTGTTGCAATGACCTTATCGGCATCAGCGGCCGGGACATCAATCAGCACCTGACCCGTCATTGATTCGATGTGAGCCCGCTCGACGTTGATAAGCACCCCGGTTTCCATGACCGTTCGGGCAATCAAAGGTTCACGACCACTTTTTCTGTTGATTGAGATGAGAAGTTTCACCATTTCCACTTCCCCCCAAAGAGCTTGCCCAGATCTATCGCCGTAAGCATCCCGACCGGTTTTCCGTTCTCGTCTACCACTGGCAGCGCACTGATATTATGTTTCTTCAGTTTCATGGCAGCGACATCGACCGCCTCGTTGGGATTGGTCACGACAACCTTCCGGGACATAATCTCTGACACCAGTGCATCCGGCTTTTCAAGCACAATGGCCTTGCTGGTGTCGTAGGTCGTCACAATGCCGACCACCTGATTGTTATTGTCGGTAACCGGCAGATGGTTCGTCTCGCCTTTCATCAGCGCTTTGGCAGCAGCCTTTACGGTCTCGTCCGAGCGGATACAGGGCGCAATGCCGTTCATGATCTCCCGCACCCGTGGCGTTCTGTGGGTCTGCCGGATGGGACCGGCAGCTTTTGCGGCGTTTACCCGTCGTACCGGCAGGTTGCATTCCATCTTCCCGGTTTCAATCCAGCCTTTCAGTTCCTCAGCGACTTCCCGTGCCTTCGCAAAGCTTGACATCGACGAGGTCCGCACCTCCTCACCGCCAAGATCAATTCTGCCGCTGCGAAGTTCCGCATAGGTCACTTCCTTCACGGTCGGGCGGTCGCGGGACGGCACACTATAGTCAATAATTGAGGTTGTGATATCCTCGTCACGAATCGCCGTTGCCCGAACCGTTTCCAGATCACAGACAGGAATCGGGACACCGACACCGACGTACAGACTGGCTCCGTATCCCGTAAAGGTCGCAGC
>CAZBGM010000070.1:1981-7068 GCA_964491505.1 uncultured Methanomicrobiaceae archaeon
TATTTCTGGAACGAGTTTCTGGGGTTTACCATGATGGCCTGATTGAGTTCTTCCAGCAGCAGCTCGGTTGTTATCGTCTTTCGTGGGTAACAGTCCGTGCCGGTTGAGCTGGCCCGCAGTTCTACATATTTGCCTGCGATGAAATCTTCGATAACATGTGCTCCGCCGTACTCGCTTCCACGGGTTTCAGAATCTGCGGCGGCGCCGATATAGGCATCGACAGCAGCAAGACCGGCATACGCTTCGACGTCGTTTAACCAGACCCGTTGCATTCTGATTGGGGGGTCAGCATGTCCGAAATTAAAAAATGCTCCGGACGAACACATCGCCCCAAATGTTCCGGTTGTGACTACATCGACTTCTTTGAGTGCACCCTCTTCACCCAGTTCGTCGACAATATTTGGCATCTCCTCTGCCGTCACGACCCGGACCGTGCCGTCACGGATACGGGCGTTAATAGTGTCGAGAGACTTCTGCATAATATACAATAAGAAGGAACAGAATATAAATGTCTTGGATTATGCTTCACAGTAATATTAATGCTTAAATGTCCGCTCTTCGTAACACTAGTATATGCACATCGACCGGTTCATTGCTGAGATGGAGACAGTTGCACCGACCCAAGGCGCCGAGGAATTTGATGAAGGGCGCATCGGTCTGGTGGTTGCCGGGAAAACAGAAATAACAACGGTCTGTGCGGCGCTTGACGCGACCCACCAGGTTGTAGAGGACGCAGTGCGGCGGGGCGCTGATATGCTGGTGGTTCACCATACGCCCATATGGCACCCGCTGACCCGGATTCAGGGATATGACGCCGACATGCTCAGAACAGTACTCGGTGCCGGACTCAATATTTTTGTGATGCACACAAACTTCGACCATGCACAGGAGGGCATCAACGACGCGCTTGCTGACCTTCTGGACCTAACTGACCGCATTTCGCTCTCACTGGGTGTTCTTGGCACCTGCGCACTTTCTCCTGCCGAGATTGGAGGAGTCCTGAAGGCACCGCTTCTTGTGTATGGGACGATGACTCCGCCCTGTCGTCTGGCGGTCGTCGGCGGCAGCGGCTGTGACATGGACCTCATCGACGAAGCGGCGGCACTGGGCGCCGAGGCGTTTCTCTCTTCAGAAGCCAAACACAGCGTGCTTCGGTCCAGCCCGGTGCCGCTTCTGGTATCGACGCATTACGCAACCGAAAATCCGGGCATGCGGGCGCTGGCAAAACGCCGGGGCTGGGACTTCCTGGAAGATGACCCGGCGCCCACCGTTTTCGAATGAACACGCTCCTTGATGACCTGCGCCGGGAAGGTACGATTACCCCGGCACTGCGTGAACGTATCATCAGACACTATGGAAAACGTGGTGAAAAGGCGCTCAAATATCTGATCCGCGGCAACATCCGGAAATATCTGGATTTTTTTGTAGTCGTGGGTTCGACCGGCGAGTATATTGTGGAAGATGATTTCTGCACCTGTGACGATTTTTTGCACCGTGGGGGGCAATGCGCCCATATTCTCGTCCGCGACATTGCACTGGCACTGGACTGGTATGAAGAAGTCCCCTTCTGGTATCAGGACCGGAATCCCAAGCAGAAATAAAAAATAATAAGTGCACCTATCAGCAGATACTACACCTTAGCGTAGTTGCATCGTGGTTTTCTTATGCTCGAGGAAGAGTATCAGCTGGATTATTTTAAAGCAAATGGTTTAGAACGAAAGATTTGCACGTCCTGTGGGGCGGCATTCTGGACGCGTGACCCAGAACGTAAGATCTGTGGAGACGCTCCCTGCGCGACCTATGATTTTATTGGAAATCCGGTTTTTACGCCGCACACCCTTGATGAGATGCGTGAAGCATATCTCTCGTTCTTTGAACAGCACGGACACACCCGTGTCGGCCGGTTTCCGGTTGCGGCACGGTGGCGTGACGATATTTACCTGACGATTGCTTCAATCGCAGACTTTCAGCCCTTTGTCACCAGCGGCGTCGTGCCGCCTCCGGCAAACCCCCTGACGATCTCACAGTCCTGTATCCGGCTCAATGATCTGGCATCGGTTGGCATGTCCGGACGGCACCTCACGACCTTTGAGATGATGGCGCACCACGCCTTCAACTCAGACACCGAGGAGATCTACTGGAAGGATAAGACCGTGGAACTCTGTGATCAGTTTCTGGAGTCCATCGGAGGGGACCTCAACGACGTCACCTACAAGGAACATCCCTGGATAGGAGGCGGCAATGCCGGACCCAGTCTGGAGATCATGATTGGCGGGCTTGAGGTTGCAACGCTCGTCTTTATGAGTCTGGGAAAGACACCCAATGAAAAACCACCAATAGAACTTGAAGGGACCAATTACTATCCAATAGACCTGCGGATTGTTGATACCGGCTACGGGCTTGAACGTCTGGTCTGGGCATCCAAGGGTTCACCCACCATATATGATGCCATCTTCCCTGAGATGGTCAGCCGACTGATGGAATCCGTTGGTATCGGCCATCTGCTGGAAAGCGACGAGTTTACCCGCATTCTTGCACTCAATGCAAAATATTCCGGCATGATGGACATCAGCGGATCAAATCTCGCAAAGATGCGCAAAAAGATTGCAAAACAGATTGGCGTTGATTATACCAAACTTCAGGCAATGATGGCACCCATCGAGCGGATTTACGCCATCGTCGATCATACGCGGTGTCTTGCCTTCATGCTGGGCGACTGCATTGTTCCCTCAAATGCTCAGGAAGGATATCTGGCCCGTCTGGTGCTGCGGCGCACCCTGCGGATGATGCAGGAGATTGAGCTCAAAGAGAGTCTTTTTGATCTCATCAAGATGCAGATGGAAACCATCGGCCTTGAGTCCTTTGAGCAGCAGATTGACATCGTCCAGAAGATTGTCGCCAACGAGATCGTAAAATATGAACAGACGATGGAACGTGGCGCCCGGATTGTGCAGAAACTGGCCAAGGACTACAAGAAGAAAGGCGAGTCCATTCCAACCGGAGAACTGATTAAACTCTACGATTCCCACGGCATTCCGCCTGAGATCGTCAAAGATATCGCTGATGATTTCGGTGCAACGGTGGATCTGCCGGATGATTTCTACTCGATGATTGCGGATGTGCACTCTGAATCTGAGGCAGAAGCAGTCGAAGACCCCTATACCGCCATCCGTGACCGCCTCTCAAAACTTCCGCCAACGAAGATGGTCTACTACGATCAGACGGACGACATGGAGTTTGAGGCAATGGTTATCGACCAGATGAACGGATACGTCGTTCTCGACCAGACGCTCTTCTATCCGGAAGGTGGCGGACAGCCGGCAGATGTTGGAAAAATCCTCTCGGAAGAGGGCGTTGTCGATGTCACCCACACCTTCAAGCTCGGTAATGTCATCATTCACGAGGTGGATGGACCCACCCTCAAACGTGGCGAGCTTGTCAAGGGACTAATCAACGAAAAGCACCGCCGGATTCTGATGCGTCACCACACCGCAACCCATGTGCTGTTGCATGCGGCCCGTGAGGTGCTGGGAAAACACATCCATCAGGCCGGTGCCCAGAAAGGGGAGGAAAGTTCACGTCTTGATCTCCGGCATTATACCCATATTACGCCTGAAGAGATGCGCCGTATTGAAGTGCGGGCGAACGAGCTGGTGCTTGCTGATTTGCCTGTCTATACGTCGTTTATGGACCGGACCAGTGCGGAACAGAAGTATGGCTTTGATCTCTATCAGGGCGGGGTTCCGCCGGGAAGCGAGATTCGGATCGTCCGTGTTGGCGGCGATGTGCAGGCCTGTGCCGGAACGCACTGCCAGAGCACATGTGAAATTGGCTCGATTAAACTTATCCGGATTGAGCATGTGCAGGACGGTATCGAGCGCATTGAGTTCGCTGCCGGCATGCCTGCGGTGAATTATACCCGTATCGTTGAGAACCTGCTTGACGACGCATCGGTGACCCTGAGCGTCCAGCGTGAGAACCTGCCGGGTGCGGTTCAGCGGTTCTTTACTGAGTGGAAAGATCAGAAGAAGGAGATCGAACGGCTGACAGAAGCCCTTGCCGAACTCCGGATGGATACGCTTACACCAACTGATGTGAACGGCGTGCCGGTGCTCGTAGAGAATATCGACGGCACCCCGAAAGATCTTGTCTCAGTTGCGACCGGCATTGCCAACGACGGCGGCGTAGCGCTTATCATCGGCGGCAGTCCACGGGTGCATGTGGTCGTCGCATCCGGCACTGATGCCGTAAACGCCGGAGAGATTGTCCGGGACGTTTGTGCTCTGCTTGGCGGAAAGGGCGGCGGCAAACCGGGCCTTGCGCAGGGAAGCGGTTCAGACCCCTGTGCAGTTTCGGAAGCCCTGGCACAGGGCAAAGCACGTATTGAAGAACTTCTGCAATGACTGAAGGCATAGTGGTGCTGGAACCCGGCGACGACCGGGCAAAGAAGATCGGGCGGGCGATCGCCAGTGAGACGGCAGGCGATGTCGTTACCATCTTACGGGAGAGAGAAGAGGCGACGCTCACTGAAATTGCTGCCGAACTTGGCATTCCCATCACTTCAGCCAAATACCACGTCGAACATCTGCTTGAGGCAGATATTATCCGGATTGTCCGGACAAAATACAGTGAGAAGGGCCGTGAGGTAAAGGTCTACGGGGTCCGGGACCAGATTGTCATCATGAACCCCGGCACGGCAACCCCAACCGATATCCGGCGTCTTCTCCTAAAATACGTTTCACTCTTTTGCCTGCTGGCTCTGGCGACACTGCTTCTTACGGTTGCGTATCCGGCTTTCATGCCGGTGGATGATTACAGTCCTGCACTTACGGGTGGTGAGCGGACGAACCTGATGATGGCAGCCCCACAGGCACCTGAAGCAGTGCTGGCAGAGGATACAGACAGTGTTTTGATTGCCGTGAAAAGCGTGCCGGAACCAAGCCCTGCACCGACTATTCCCCAAAGTCCGGTGAACCCACTGGTGCTTGGGTTCTTTGGCGGCGGATGTCTGGTGCTTCTGGTGATGGTTCTCTATGAGATTGTCTTCTGGCAGACCATCCGGAAGAAGCAGAGAAAACGGCAGGAGT
>CAZBGM010000071.1:0-3851 GCA_964491505.1 uncultured Methanomicrobiaceae archaeon
ATTCAGACAAAAGCTATAACTGCCCGTTCATCAACAATCAAGCAGAGAACATTCGTCCTTCCAGAGGGACGGATGAACAGAGAATGGCATTTCTGTGACGCGTTCTCTCTTCAGAACGCCGATGGGAAAACCATGAATACCACCACTGTATCAAATGCCCGGTCAGAGATGAACTCTCATGGTCCGGATGCATGTTGGGTGTATTCTCCGGTACACACAATTATTGTTGTGATCTGCTGGTATCCGGGAGTACGAGCATGAAACGAAAAATAATCAGTATCGATGAGGACAAATGCACGGGATGCGGGGAGTGCATCCCGGATTGTCCTGAGGGAGCCCTTCAGATCATTGACGGAAAGGCACGGCTTGTAAGTGATCTCTTCTGCGACGGTCTGGGGGCCTGCATCGGCACCTGCCCGGAGGGAGCGATCTCAGTCATTGAGCGGGAAGCCGAGGCATACGATGAGAAGGTAGTAATGGAGACGATTGTCCGGCAGGGAGAAGGGGTAATCAAGGCCCATCTCGAACACCTTGCCAGTCACGGGCAGATGGATCTCTACAACGAGGCGCTCGAATATCTAAAGGAGCACACAATTCCTATCCCCTCCCATGAAAGTCCGTTGGGTCCACACGAACCCGGACAACCCTGCTCCCCGGCGTTCGCGTCCTGCCCGGGAATAGCAGCACAGAGCATCACACGGGATACGACTGCCGGGACCCGGAACCAGTCAGAGAATGCAGTATCTGAACTGCGTCAGTGGCCGGTACAATTAAAGCTCCTCAACGCAGCTGCTCCATATTTCGATAATGCTGACCTGCTGATTGCTGGGGACTGTGTTCCCTTCGCCTATGCAGGGTTCCATGCGGAATTCCTGAAGGGTCGAATCGTGATTATCTTTTGCCCAAAACTGGATTCAGACATTGACGGGTATATCACGAAACTGGCAGAGATCTTCTCCCTACATTCGATAAAATCCATAATGGTTGTCCATATGGAGGTTCCCTGTTGTAACGGCGTGCGGTATGTCATCGATGAAGCAATGAAAAAATCGGGAACGCACATCCCGGTTGAAGAGAAGACGATAACCATAGATGGCGGGATACGGGACGAAACGTAACGATAGCATTCCATTTTTTGGCAGGTCTGCGGTAAGGAAGGAGGGCGGGTAAGCTGCTGCTGATGTTGCGGGGATACCGGGAAACACTTCCGGCAAGGATATTTAAAAAAATTATACTTTGTTTTTCCCCGGTCCTTTACTCTGGGCACGGGGTTTGAAGTTCTGAGTTCTTCCGCTCTTCTCGGCCTTTAGCTGAGTTCTTGATGTTGATTTTGATACCTTATTCTCGGCCTTTAGCTGAGCTCTTGATGCTAATTTTGGTATCTTCTTCTTTTCATCCATGGTGTTCCTTCATAGATACAGTCTCATTGATAATAAAGATCATCCCTGAGTTATTCATCCGGTGTCGACGTACTAATACAGTACCTATTGGCCGATGTCGATAGCACCCCGGATTAGGGTACATTTGCAGGTGGTATCCTTGGCATCCGGTTCGATGATAGCGTTGATGGTCCGGACGGTTGAGAGGTTAATTATATTGGGTGGTTTTTAGGAGAGTTTGATGTCTTATTCCTGGTTTGTGGGGTAATTAGGATTTTGGGAGCGAGGGTGGATTTTTAGTGAAACTAGTGACAAATCCATGAATGATGAGATATTGAAGATGCAGAGAAATTCTGCTGGATGTGAGGTACAGAGAATGAATCTGGCGAATAAAATGCGCTTTTTTCCTATTCATCGACACTTATATTTACGTAAACTTCAAGTGGTTATTTATGCCATCAAAAATCCCAAAGTCTGACCCCTCCGTTTTCTTCCCGCTCGTGATTCTCATTGTTATCTGTCTCTCTCTTCTCATCGTGATGATATTTCAGCCCACACCAGATGCACCCGGACAAACCGTAGCCATGAACGTGCCTTGTGCACCCATCCCGGTAGCGAGTGAACTCGGCACGAATCTGGCGTACGAGCTTGAGCTTATTCCTTCTCCGGGTCAGACTATCGTGCCCGAAAAGATTGATGTCATTGACCCCGCCACCGGAGCGGTTCTGTATTCTGCCGGGGGTGAACTGTTTTCAAAGATTTATCACCCGGCTTCCGTCCCGCCGCCTACTTCGGAGGAATTGCAGAACGGGACCGGTAAACTGATCAATCCCCGCATCTCAATCTGGTTTAAGGTCGAACCGGATATGGTTCCGAATCGACTGATTCACCGGATAACAATGAACCAGACCGCAAGCCGGGGAGTGCCGGTCATTCTTACCGGTGGAGAAGTTGATGTGCAAAAAGCACTCGAACCAGTAGTCATTGGATCTCCTATGCACGGTTCGGGCTGGATGGCACTCGAGACCACTTCACCGCTCACTCATCATTTCCTTGGCCAGATTACAATGGGAGGAGTTCCCCGTGTTCCACAGCGGTATGCTCAGGACTGGATTCTGGTCGACCCGGAAACCGGCAGGGCAGGTAGTGGTAATACCTCTCTTGCGAAGAATTACTATGGGTATGGCAAAGAGATCTATGCGGTCGCTGACGGGACGGTTATCAGTGCCGTTGATGGATTCCTGGAATGGGAACTGATTTATTCGGCTGTAAAAGGTATTGATGGCGCAGCAGGCAATTTTGTGATTCTGGACATTGGCAACGGAAAGTATGCCTGCTATGGGCATATGATCCCCGGCTCTCTCACGGTTAAAGCGGGTGACGTTGTAAAAGAAGGTCAGGTGATCGGCCTGATGGGCAATTCCGGTAACAGTGATCTCCCGCACCTTCACTTCCAGGTTGTCACCGATGATCCGACTTTTTTTGAATCGGAAGGGTACCCTCATGTCTACCGGACGTTTGAGTCAATCGGGAGCGCGAATGAGACAATTTTTTACGACAGTCCGTTAGCTACGATGTCGAATGACCAGTTCTATGATAATTTCTACCTCGCAGTAACCTTTGAAAAAGAACCTATCCCCCGGGAGAATATGCTGATGGAGAACTGGATTATTGTCTCTTTCCCCGAATCAGACCCCTTGGTCTGAAAAATCCTTTTTTAAAAGGATAATAAGTGTCAGATCAGTTGATTGTGTCTGAAAAGAACGAAAAATTTATTTTTATTTCACAATCATGACCGGACAGGTGGCATGATGGATGACTTTCTGGCTGACACTTCCTAAAAAGACCCCTTTAATCGCACCTAGGCCCCGACTGCCGATGACAATCAGGTCAGCCTTTTCCTTCCCGGCAATCTCAATGATCTCGGTTGCCGGATCACCGATGGCGACTTTGAGCGTATAGGGCAGATCGTCCTGTTCAAATAGTGCTATGGTATTTTTTATATCTGATTTGGCATCCTCTTCAAGAATGGAGTGAACATCAAAATTTGCCTTTGCCATTCTTGACTGCGAAGGGGGATTATTTTTGATAGTTACCAGTACTACCTGAGAAGATAATTCTCTGGCAAGATCTGCCGCTGTTGTGGCCGCACGCCCGGCATTTTCAGATCCGTCAGTTGCAAGCAGTATTTTTTTGTACATGATACATATTACTCCAAAAATCCCTTCCGAACCAGTTCAAAGAAAGGGACATAGTGATCTGCCTGATACCACGAAATCCTTAGTCTCGTGGCATTTCACGTATGAGCGATAGAGTATCATTTACTCTGTATATAGAAATAACGATTCGCACAATTATAGTGGCGAACGATAGTGGCGAACGTTTCTTTTTGAACGAATAGTAAACGCGATGAATCGTTTAATTTCAAAAATAACCGTTTGGCACTATAATAATCAAGTATTCAGGATTTTC
>CAZBGM010000071.1:3951-7007 GCA_964491505.1 uncultured Methanomicrobiaceae archaeon
ATTCTGCCCCGGTATACGCGGGCCATCCCGGCACCATTGATTGCCATTGTGGTGATGACGGCGATTGCCATCGGGATGGGGCTTACCGTTCTTTCGGTTGGGGATTTGGGCACCATTACCCGAACCCTTCCGGCATTTCACCTTCCGGTGGTGCCAATTTCTATAGAAACGCTGCTCATTATTCTCCCCTATTCAGCAACGCTTGTCATCATCGGTCTTCTGGAATCACTCCTCACGGCCTCCATTATTGATGAGATGACCGATACCAGAAGCAATAAAGACCGGGAAGTCAGGGGGCAGGGCATTGCCAACTGTGTGGCAGGATTTTTCGGCGGCATGGCCGGGTGTGCCATGATTGGGCAATCGGTCATCAACGTGACCTCCGGCGGAAGGGGGAGGCTGTCTTCAATGGTTGCCGGAGTGTTTCTTATGATCCTGATCATTGTATTCGGCGATCTGGTGGCACAGATCCCCATGGCAGCACTGGTTGGGGTTATGATAACGGTTGCTGTCGGGACGTTTGAATGGCAGTCTATGAAGGATCTAGCCAAAATTCCAAAGAGCGATGCATTCGTTATGCTGGCAACGATTGCGATAGTTGTCTATACCAATGACCTAGCCAAAGGTGTATTAACCGGCGTCGTGCTCGCTGCCCTTGCGATGGCATGGAAGATGTCGGTTATTTCAGTTTCAGGGAATGTCCGTGAAGACGGCGTGAAATTGTATACCGTACATGGGCAGTTGTTCTTCGGCACCATGAGAGCGTTCATTGATCTTTTCGATTATTCGGGAGATCCCGATAAAATCGAGATAGATTTTGGCAATTCACACATCTGGGACCATTCTGCGGTTGAAGCCATCACCCGGGTCATCGACAAATATCAGCGGGAAGAAAAGTCGGTGTATGTTATCGGCCTTGATTCTGAGAGTCAGAAGACGCTGGATAAGGGATTTTCATAGATATAGAAGCAAGAATTAAATAATCTCATTTAAAACTCCTATCATATCTGTTTTTCATAGGTTTTCATTATGCAACAATATCTAAGGATTTTTATCATTCTGGCAATTGCAGCATTCCTGGCAGTTATGCCGGTTTCAGGAGAAGAAAACAGTTCGCTTACGATTGATGAGCTCCTGCATATGGAAAACATCTATGATTTCTCTCTCTCACCGGACGGGAATAATCTGGTGTCGCTGATCTATGAGGGTTCGGGTCTTCGGCCCGATTCGATAAACATCACGATACGTTTTAACGACCTTCGTTCAGGGCAGGAACACCAACTTTCGGGCGACTTCGAAACGCCACTGTCATTTGCTCTCTCCCCTCTTGGGACCCAGGTGGCGTATAGTCCGGTGCCAAAAGACGGGGAGGATGCCGTTTTGAAGGTTGTATCCCTTGTCGACCTGAATGTTACTGTTTTTCAGAATGTTTCGCCGGGACTTCCTGAAGGATTTTCATGGCTGGGTGAAGACGAACTGATCTATACTGAAACCGTTTCCGGCGTAGGAGAAGGGACAAAAACCGCAGGATATGATGATGATGATGACACGATTCTGGTGGATGAACAACCGCACCCTGAGATTCTCAAAAAATATTCACTGAAAACCGGTATCACCGTGTCACTTACATCGAATGATGATGTCATAACGAGGTATGTTCCTTCTCCGGATGGGAATTATATCCTGTATAAATCAACGGCTAACCCCGATGTATGGCAAAATCCCCCGGTGTACCGGTATGTGCTTCTCAATACATCCACCGGAGAGGAACGGTCTGTTTTCAACTGCACTGAGGGTGGCAATGATGAAAATGCGATCGTATGGGCTCCTGACAGTTCAGCGGTGTATATTGAACGGTTTCAGTATGGGGGCATGGCATTCCCCATGCTCTACACATCAGATGTGCTTGTGTACTCTCCTGAAGAACAAAAGATCGGGGAAGTCCCGCTGAACTGGGAGAAGGGACTTCATATTGATCGGTTCAATGCTCATGTTGAGATAACTCCATATAATGGCGGTTTCTATGCACTGCTCGCGAACGGAACAAACCCGATACTTGCCATGTACCGGCAAACGCCGACGGGCTGGAACCGACAGATGCTTTCAGGTACGCATGAGGGGAACATTTTTGCTCTCGAAAGCAGTGCAAACGGAACGAAGATCGTCTATAATGCAAATTCGGCCAGCACTTCTCCTCAGCTTTTTGCGGCGAACGTAGCGGACGGCAGGATCACCGATGAGGTTCAGATAACTGATTTGAATGCAGAGGTTCTTTCACGAATAAAAGGATCTTCTGAGGTGATTCACTGGACCGGTGCTCTTGGTGATGACATTGAAGGAGTGATCCGGTATCCGCCGGATTACATCAAAGGAGAAGTTTATCCCCTTGTGCTGGTGATTCACGGCGGGCCGGCTTACAACGATTTTGACAGCTGGCGGGATACCTGGGAGTTCCCGTACCATCTTATTACAGACATGGGGGCTGTGGCTCTTTCGGTCAATTATCATGGTAGTCTGAATTATGGGTTTGATTTTGCAGAATCGATTGAGAACGGACATTACTATGATCTGCCAGCTTTGGATCTCCTGTCAGGAAAGGAGTATCTTGCAGGGCAGGGTATCATAGATCCAACCCGAGCCGGTTCAACAGGATGGTCAAACGGAGGAATACTTGCCCTTGAGCTGATAACACGGGATCCCTCTCTCAAAGCTGCGGTTTGCGGAGCCGGAACTGCTGAGTTTTCTGCGATGGTTGCCGGGACAGACGGGATCATTATGGCAAAGAGGTATTTTGGTGACACTCCGTTTGGAAATCCCGACTTTTTCAGAGATATATTGCCGATCTACGGGGCAAAAAATGTTAAAACGCCCCTTCTGATGATGAGCGGAACTGAAGATGACGATGTGGTGACGTCGAGTGCGATGGTGACGTATCGAACGTTTAAAGAGCACAGTTCTGCCCCGGTTGAGTTTTTATTATTCCCCGGAGAGTCACATCATTTTGAGGAATATGTTCATCAGTACAGAAAGGTTCAGGAGGAACTTAATTGGCTGGA
>CAZBGM010000072.1:0-6951 GCA_964491505.1 uncultured Methanomicrobiaceae archaeon
TGGGGGTCTCGCGCCGGACTATCAGTAAATATGAGGATGGGATGAGCACGACGCTCGAGATTGCTATCCGTCTTGAGGAGCTCTTTGATTATGCTCTTGTCGAGGCGATCGATCTCCTTTCACATGCCCCAAAGAGTGAGCATACCTTTGAGTCCTTCTCCCAAGTGGCGCAGGAGATGATTGCCGATCTCCAGCGTATCGGGATGGAGTGTCATGCCACTGTCCAGGCGCCCTTTGATGCCCTTGCCCATTATCAGAAAGAGACCGTGCTTGCCGGGTATGGAACGGCACAGAATGTGATGCGGCGGGCGGCGCTTATCGGCAATATCTCTGATGTCACCGGGTCGTATGCGCTTTGTGTGGTAACTGACTCTGTGAAGCAGAAGAAAGTAGGGCGGACACTTATTATCGGAGAACGCGATTTGGCCGGAATGGAGGATGCCTCAGACCTCATTAACCGGATCGCAACAAGGTAAATTATATATAGAACTACAAACCACTTTTCTAGGCATTACAGGAGTACATCTATGGCAGCAAATCTTGGTGGACAACCCATTTTCATTCTCAGAGAAGGCAGCCAGCGGACACGCGGCCGCGACGCTCAGGGAAATAATATCGCAGCAGCAATGGCTGTTGCAAGCGCAGTTCGTACAACACTCGGACCAAAAGGCATGGACAAGATGCTCGTTGACACTATCGGTGATGTCGTCATCACAAACGATGGTGTGACCATTCTTAAAGAGATGGACATCGAGCACCCGGCCGCAAAGATGATGGTCGAAGTTGCAAAGACACAGGACGATGAAGTCGGCGATGGTACAACAACCGCTGTTGTTGTCGGCGGCGAACTTCTGAAGCGTGCACTGGATCTGCTTGAGCAGGACGTGCACCCCACCGTGATTGCACACGGATACCGTCTTGCAGCAAACAAATCACAGGAACTGATCAAAGAACTTGCGTTCGATGTGCAGGTCACTGATACCGAACTTCTCCGTAAGATTGCAGACACTGCAATGACCGGCAAGGGCGCAGAGGCAGCAAAGGAAAAGCTCAATGATCTGGTGGTCCGCGCTGTTACTATGATCGCTGATGAAGATGGTGTTGACACCGAGTTCATCAAAGTCGAGAAGAAGGTCGGCGGCACCATCGAGGACTCCGAGATCATTGAAGGCGTTGTCATCGACAAAGAGCGTGTACACCCCGGCATGCCAAAGAAGGTTGAGAACGCAAAGATTCTGCTTCTCAACGCAGCAGTAGAGTTCAAGAAGACTGAAGTCGATGCAGAGATCTCAATCACGAGCCCTGACCAGCTCCAGATGTTCCTTGACGAAGAAGAAAAGATGATCAAGGGCATTGTTGGGAAGATTGTTAATTCCGGTGCAACGGTTCTCGTCTGCCAGAAAGGTATCGACGACATCGCACAGCACTACCTTGCAAAGGCAGGTATCCTTGCCGTGCGCCGTGTGAAGAAGTCCGACATGACAAAGCTCACCCGTGCAACCGGTGCATCTGTCATCTCTTCCATCGACGCAATCGGCGCTGAAGAACTTGGCGACGCAGGTCTTGTAGAGGAGAAGAAGGTCTCCGGCGAAGAGATGATCTTTGTTACCGAGTGCAAGGACCCGAAAGCAGTGACCATTATCATCCACGGTGGCACCGAACACGTTGTCGATGAACTCGACCGTGCTATCGAAGACGCACTCCGTGTTGTCTCCGTTGCAGTTGAGGACAAGAAGTTTGTCGCTGGTGGCGGATCACCTGAAGTCGAACTCTCACTCAGACTCCGCGAGTTCGCAGCAACCCAGGGCGGTCGTGCACAGCTTGCTATTGAAGCATTCGCAGGCGCTCTTGAGATCATCCCACGCACACTTGCAGAGAACGCAGGTCTCGACCCAATCGACATGCTGGTTGAACTTCGCAGCGAGCATGAGAATGGCCGTAAGACCGCTGGTCTGAACGTCTTTGAGGGCAAGTCCGCTGACATGCTTGAAGCAGGTGTCATCGAACCTATGCGTGTGAAGACCCAGGCAATTGCATCCGCAGCAGAAGCAGCTATCATGATTCTCCGCATTGACGATGTTATCGCATCCTCCAAAGCAGCCGGCGGCGAAATGCCTCCAGATATGGGTGGCATGGGCGGAATGGGTGGCATGGGCGGAATGCCCGGCATGATGTAAGCGCCATACACCAAATTTAAAATATTTTCTTTTTTCCGCATCAGATTCATAAAAGGGATTTAATTCTATTTCCCGTCTTTCAAAAGGAATATATTATCTGTAACCCAACTTTGCCACTTCACACAAATCCTTCAGATTGTGGAAAAATATAATTTGACAGTTCAGGTATTTGTAAAAAATATCTCCCAAAAAATCCTCTTTTTGGGCTTGAATTTCAGACGACACTTTCATTCGGACAATAGAACTCGCATTTTTCCATAAATCTAACCCAACTGTCAAATTTAATCCCGACTATTTTTGATATTTTACGGGCATAAAACACCTCTATAGACCGACTGTCAAACTTGGGATCCACCAATTTTTTTCCTTTATGATAATAGCAGTCGGACACACCGAAGAGAAGGTAAAGACTCTCTCTTCCTGCCATTGCCGGTTTCTGTTTCGTTTTCTTAAAACAAGAGATAGTCTCTGCGTGACTATAATAATGTGCAATATTATAATGTAAAATATATCTAATACGATATGATATAACATAACTTTATCAGGTACAGAGAACAAATAATAATTATGATTGTTGAAAATTTGGCGTTATCTGACACCAAACAGTCAGAACAGGTTCCAACGCTGGTGGTCTGTGACCAGACTGTCCAGGGTGTCCAGGGGGATCTTTAACTTCTTTATGGATCTGGAAGAGAAATATAAAAAAAGAAGTTGAGAGGGGTACGGGACAGGCAGGACAGTTCACTGTCTCTCTATTTTGCTGACTCGTTTTTGGGGTATTATCGTTGTTTCGGTGAGAGTGTGTTGATAGTTCCTCTTAGCATTTTCTCCAGATAATAACCCAACTTTGCCACTTCACACAAATCCCTCAGATTGTGGAAGAATAGAATTTGACAGTTCCAGGTATTTTGAAAAATATCTTCCGAAATCTCCTCATATTGGGCTTAAATTTTATATGACATTGCCATTTGGATAATATATCTCGTATTTTACCCACAAATCTAACCCAACTGTCAAATTCAATCCCGACTATTTTGGATATTTCAGGAGCATAAAACACCTACATAGGCCAACTGTCAAACTTAGGCTGAAAAGTTTTTTTCACTGGTGGCTAAAATTTATATTCACCACCAGATGGCGAAATATTTTCCCTGTTCGACAGATGAATTTTGAGATTTTTTGTGAATGAAACTAGGGTTTGGGTGAAATCAATCGTATTTTTAAAAGGGAAGCAAACATCCCAAATGCATATTTTAGGCTGAACGTGGAGTCATCTGAATGTTTCCAGGAAACCGGACATTCACAGATTTTATATCCTTTCTTATGAAGTCTCCAAAGCAGTTCGACATCAAATTCGAATCCTGTCGATTGCATCTCCTCTAAGTGACTCTGTATTGCAGAAGTGTGAAAAAACTTTGCACCACACTGGGTATCTAAATACGGAAGTCCAAAGAGAAAACGGATGAGTGTATTAAAAAACGAGCTTGCAATTCTCCGAAGGAATGGTTGGTGAACAGAAATGACTGAATCTGGAAGGCGACGTGATCCAATCACAACATCACATTCTGGTAATTTAGAAATAAGAACACTAATGTCATGTGCTCCAACAGAGGTATCACAATCGATAAATCCGACAATTTCAGTACTGGCCTCATGAATCCCTTTGAGAACAGCACCTCCTTTTCCGAGTCGTTGTTTTGAGATGATTGCTTTAATCTTTGGATTATTTTTAGCATAAGAGGAAACAATTGCCGGTGTTTTGTCATTCCCCTCAACTACGACGATAAATGTTGATGTTGGAAATGACTGAACGTATTGTAAAAGAACTGTTTCTATCCGTTTTTCTTCGTTATACGCAGGTATAACTAAGCTAATGTCTGATTCTGTTATTGGCACAGGATTCTCATAGAATTTAGTTCGTCATAACATAAGGATATTATTCGAGATCATATGGATTAGCAATGTATTTTATCTCAAGGATTCTACTATTTGGTTATGACCGGGCTAAAAGAATATCTCAGTTTAAAAGATAATCTGTTAAGTACATTGACACTTTTTTTTCTTCCAATTCTTCTGACATTAATTGCATTTTTTTCCATTCTTTCTAAAAATGGTTTACTTATTGGTAGTTATCATGACCTTCTCTCAAATATGAACCCCTATCTTTTTTACATGCATGATCCACTTTCGCTTTGGAATAATCTTTGGATCGGAGGTTTTCCTGCATTTGGAGATGTAATGGCCGGTAAATTTTATCCATTCCTTTCTCCATTCATTCTAATTTCACAAAATATATTTGCAGTAAATATTGCAGTTATTGTGAATCTGGTTATTGCATTCTTTGCGTTTTACCTTCTGGGTACTCTTATAACGAGGGACAAATTGTTTCTTGCTCTTTCAGGCACTCTGTATATTTTTTCAGGAGCAATGATTTTAAAAATTGGAGCTGGTCATCAGGCTTTCATCTTTGGTTATGCCATACTGCCTTTGCTCTATTATTTCTTTGCACGAATAGTATATCTGAAAGAATATACAGCTAAAAATATAGTACTACTGGCAGCATCTTTAGCCCTAATGTATTTTTCCGGTGCAAAATACCCATTAATATTTGCCTTTATCTTCATGGCTATATATCTCCTATATTTCCTGATAACTGAGCAAAAATCAATAAAATCTTTTTTGATCATTGTTTCCTCTCTGGTATTAGGTGGACTTATTTCTGGGATCTCGTTAATCCCGGAATTGGTTGTTTCAGGAAACTCTGTGAGGATTGACCCAATCGATCCAATAAATGGGGGAGGTTTTGTGTGGAGCAGTTTGGCCTCATATATTTTTGGGACATCAATTGATGCCGGCGCCCTTTCTGTATGGCAACCTGCAGAAAGTGTTGTGCTCATCGGCGTAGTCCCTGTTCTTTTGTTTATAGTTGCTCTTATTTACGGGAAGAGATCAATTGCAATTCCCTCCTTTTTTGCTTTCCTTGTTGCACTAATCTGGGCTGACGGTGGGAATACTATTCTCTCCTTTGTCCATTTTTTACCAGTTTTCGATTCACTCCGTTGCCCCGGAAGGATCTTAGCCACTTATTTACCGATTCTTCTCTTATTGTCCCTTTATGGGGTCAGGGTACTGAAAGAAAATTTTTCAGGAAAAGAGTTGGTCATACCTAATACTGAAACGAAACGAAATATTCTCATTGGTTTAGTGATTGTACTCCTGATAATATTGTTTGAAATACCATATTTGCAGGAGATTCAAATTTCCGGAATTATTGCACTGCTCATATCTCTTGTTTTTTGCGGATTGTTTTATTCCGGTAAATTTTCTGGAGAAAAGATCATTCTTTTTTTGGCGATTGGATTTATCTTGAATACATTACTTTTGCTACCGTTCTGTTCTTTTGGGCTGAGTACAGGTATTCTAACATTTATTTCAGCGGCAGTCGTCCTAATCTGTTCAATCGTGATTTTACTTAAGGAATTTCCGGGAAGGTTAAAATCGGATTACCTTCTGATAATCTATTTGCTGGCAACTCTTCTCATAATGGGTTGGACAATAGGTTACGTTCAACCATCTGACCCGGGTATTGACTCAAGCCCAGCGCACGATGTCATTGCATCAATCAATGGATTATCAACTGAAAATGAACAGGTTTGGATATCCACCACAGGATGGCCAATTTACCATGTTGATTTTACCTACCTTTTCATGAAGGAAGGGATCCATCCATTTAGAGCATATTATGGATACTTCCTAAAAGATCGTCCGGCACAGTCGTATCAGATTGGAGATAAGACATACTTCATTACAGATTATATTGTTGATACTGCTTATCTGGAAAATGGTGAACAAAACCTTCCTGAGGTGACTTTCACTGCCGGAGGTATCCCTGTATGGGCACCTGAATACGTTTTGCCGAATGCCTTTATTATCCGTGGTGATGAGGTAATTTCGCCTGAAATCACGTTATTTACGCCTGATAAAATTACAATGAGTGGTTCTTTCCTGCCTGGAGATGTCGTTGTTCTGAAGAGCAACTACTATCCGGGATGGAAGGTCAACGGGATGGACGCAGAGAATGTTGCAGGTATGGTTGGTCTACAAATAACACAACCTATTGATAGTGTTACATTCTCATTCGAACCACTAGACGTCACAATCGGTGCTGTGTTGACTCTGATTGGCATTGTACTCTGTATTCTTCTGTATTATTATCGCAGGCAGTTTGAGCATTTCCTTACTCCTGCTGAGAAAAAGAACTACTCAGATAAAAAACTAAAGAATACTCCTACCCGGAAAAAGAAGAAAAATTAGTCTTAACAGGCAAAATTTATTTTTTGTAACTGATTTGTGTTCCAACACGGCAGCCCTTCACCGGCAGTGTTTTCGCGAAGGCTAGCGTGGCTTCAAAACCTGTACAGTGGCAGGGATGGATCTCCTGCAGATGACATCCTTCAAGATACTCGCGAGTGGCATGAATCCGGCTGTCTGATGCTGATACCAGGTGAAGTCCTCCGATAATATCTGCAATTCTGTCTTCCCCGGTCACAGCAATGGCAGCTTCAATGGTTGAGCACACGCCAGCGTGAGTACATCCTGCGATGATTACGAGTCCTAGTGGTCCTTCCCATACAAGAGCAGAATCATCAGGAACCAAGTCCGGTATCCAGACGCCGTTCTGTTCGATCTCATCTCCTGCACGTCGCTTCTCAAAGGGAACGGTACTTTCAACGCCACTTAACAGCCAGAGACCGTCAGCAATGCGCTTTGTTCC
>CAZBGM010000073.1:0-6870 GCA_964491505.1 uncultured Methanomicrobiaceae archaeon
CCGCACCGGTATCTGCCTGACCGACCAGCCGGGCATAACGGGCCAGTACACCATCGAGCTCTTTCTGTTTTGGTTTCCATCCGGCCCGCCGCTTCTGTAACACTGCCTCATCGACCTCAAGATCAAGACGCTGTTCATAGAGATCAATACTGATCGTATCCCCTTCTTCTACCAGGCCAATGGGTCCACCCGCTACCGCTTCAGGTGCCACATGCCCGACACACGGTCCACGAGTGCCGCCGGAGAACCGGCCGTCAGTAATCAGCACAACCCGGGTATAGCCCAGGCCCATCAGTGCCGAGGTGGGAGAAAGCATCTCAGGCATTCCAGGGGCACCCTGTGGCCCTTCGTTTCGGATCACAAGCACATCGCCTTCCTGAATGGTATTACCAAGAATCGCCTGCATTGCCATCTGTTCTCCATCGAATACCCGGGCAGGACCCGAGTGACGCCACATATCTTCGTTAACTGCTGCGCATTTGATAACTGACCCCCGTGGAGCTAAACTTCCCTTAAGAATCTTCAGGCCACCACTCACATGTACCGGTGATTTGGTACTCCGGATGATCTCTTCATCAATCGTTTTGACCGCGTCAGCTATTTCAGAAACTGATTGCCCGGAAACTGTCAATACATCAGCAAGATGGGTCTGGATCTGTCGGAATACGGCGGGGATGCCGCCCGCCCGGTGGAGTGTCTGCATCGAATGTGGACCGCTTGGTTGCATTGAGCAGATATGTGGCACTTCTTCACTAATAGTGTTGAAATCATCCAGTGTCAGGGCAACCCCTGCCTCCTGAGCAATTGCCATCAGATGGAGCACAGTATTTGTCGAACCACCCAGAGCCATATCCACTCTGACGGCGTTCTTCAGCGCATCAAGCGTGATAATATCACGGGGCTTTACATCTTCTTCAACGAGGGCCATAATTCGCTGCCCACTTTCATAGGCAATACGAAGTTTTGCGGCTTCTACCGCCGGAATTGCTGCACAACCGGGAAGCGACATCCCCATCGCTTCGGTCATACAGGCCATAGTATTGGCAGTATACAGGCCCTGGCAACTTCCGCATCCCGGCATCGCTGCCATTTCAAGATCACAGAGTTCTTCTTCAGTCATGGTACCGGCCGCGACACATCCAACCCCCTCAAAGACATCAATAAGTGAAAGTTCACGTCCACCCAAATAGCCTGGAAGCATATTGCCTCCGGTGACAACAATTGCCGGAATATTGCAACGGGCCGCTGCCATCAACATTCCCGGCACAATTTTATCACAGGTGCACAGACAGACCAGACCATCAAAGCGGTGTGCCTGAATCATCAACTCGACAGAGTCCGCTATCGTTTCGCGTGAGGGAAGCGAATAGCGCATCCCCTCATGACCCATCGCAATACCATCACAAATCCCAATCGTATTGAACTCAAACGGGACACCACCAGCCGATGCAACCCCCTCGCGGACCCGCTCGGCAACGTTCCGAAGGTGAGTATGGCCCGGAACAACCATATTCCAGGAATTGGCGACCCCGATAAACGGTTTCTCCATCTCTCCATCTGATATCCCGAGAGACCGTATTAGCGAACGGTTGGGAGCCCGGGTATAGCCCTTTTTTACCTCATCGCTTCGCATATCAATCACTTCAGAGTACCGTGTTACGGACTATTAAAGGAAGCGGAGCACCACACAAATTTGAATGCAGACAAAAAGTCCGGAAAAAGATTTTGGGTTGAATTTAGTCCCGAAATAGTAATTGGGAGGTCGCTGACTCTGCTTCAAAGAATGTTTTGCAGTAGTCTATCATAACTCCCGGAGGATATTCTTTACAGCTAAAGATATCCAGATAGGCAGCATTGGTTTCATTGGCAAAATGGCCGGAGATAAGCGAAGTTTCAATAAGCTGAGTCATAGAATATCCTGCCACTTTCTCATTTGGTCCAAAGTGCACGACGGTGGTCTCACCAAAGCGTTTCATATCGATAAGATCACAGAGTTCGACAACAAACTGACGAATCTTATCAGCATCCCGAATCGTTGCCGGGTTACAGTTTTTGAGATCGACGCTGGTATACAGACCCCAGGATTCCCTCTCCCTGAAAGCTGCAATAATCTCTTCATCGGCACGCGATTCCGGACGAAGCACAGGGAAATCCCCGATGCTGATGTCCACACTTTTCATGTTAATACTGGTTGCTTTCATCTAAAACCCCTTGGTTCAAGAGGCGCCCAATGGGCATTTGCAATAATAAAATACCTGCTCAGGAAATAAAACTTTGGATGATTGTAATCGTTTAGATTTGGATATATCAATATTAAAATTGATTAATATGACATTCAGTCGATTTATTTCACTAAATTATTAAAATACAGGATATTTTTATTTAGAATATAGATCAGCATGATTAAATCAATTTTAAAAACCCAAAATTTGTCTGAATCAGGGGTGAAAATCCTATAAAACCCACTTTATTTTTTTTCACAAAAAATGAGATGAAAAACCCTGAACAGGAAGGACTCTTAGCGCATAAAACTGGCATCCAAAATCTTCTATTTTCATCAGTCTTCGATAGTGTCAGGGCACAATTTGTCAGTATCCTAAAAGTCAATGATAAAGATGAACATGGGCATCTCCGATCTTATTTTTCAATAAAAGAAAATGAAAAAAGACAGATTTTGAAAAATGAAAATAATTCTTTGAGGTCCGTCACACCGCTCGAACCGAAACACCGGATGGGATCATCAGATCAATAATAAACTGCTGTGGCGGAACCTGTGAGGACTGAGTATTCACCAAGAAATTTAGCTTGTTCTGAGCTACTCCCCTATAGGTCACACTATACATGATATCCGCGTCAACCAGCGTTATCCCAAGTGATTTCACCGTAAGATGGCGTCCGGGGAAGGTATCGGTCTGACCAATAGCAATCGTTCTGCGGTCATTGCCAATCTTTAGCGTCACCTCATTCCCGGAAGTAACTCCCAGTACATCCACCCCTGCAATCGTCACAGACTGTGAATCAGGCAGGAATACTTCATATTGGGCTGCATACGGATAATTTGTGCCATACGTACCAGGGGCTGCAACGGCAGAAAAAGTCAGAAATGCACCAGCAACTCCGGCAATAAGCACAATGAGAATGAAACCAATCACATACTTCAGCGGACCACCTTTCTTTGTTGCTTTAGCCCGCTCTTTTTCCTCTTTGAGAACTTCCGTCCGGATCTTGTCTTTCTTTTTCTGCTCTTCTTCTTCAAGTTTCAGGCGCTCTGCTTCAGCCTTTTTTTCTGCCTCGATCTTTTCATATTCCCGACCCTTCGCCTCAAGCTCCTTCTTTTTATTTTCTTCTTCTAATTTCAGGCGTTCTTCTTCAGCTTTTCGCTCTGCCTCGATCTTTTCATATTCTCTTGCCTTCGCTTCAACATCACTATTTTTTTGCTCCTCTTCCCAGCGTGCCCGTTCTTCGCGAACCAGCGCCTCTCGTGCTTCATCGCTAAGTCCGGAATGTTCCGGGGTATTAGAGGAGCCTACTTCTGTCCCTTCTTTCAGGGTGGGATCGGTTGAACCGTCACCTAATTCGTCTGCCATATTCTTTTTTTCCTCCAGATAAACAAGAGGATGTTTGGAGATTTAAATATTTGTCGATGATATTAACGTCCATTCAGGAAGATACTGCTCGCCGGAGTGCTGCCTCCAGAGCTAACACATCATCTTTTTTTGTATCAAAAGAGGTCATCAAACGGGCAACCTGACGCTCCCCATCATTGATGTAACAGTAATAGTCCACAAGAAGTGGCAAAACGGCGTCTTCCGGAATGGTTACAAAGACCGCGTTGCCTTCTACCGGATAAATAATATCAAGGCTGGGAATCTCAGTAATCAGACCTGCCAGAAGGCGAGCCATTGCATTTGCCTGTGTTGCGTTCTCTCTCCAGAGATTCCCGGGAAACAACGCCTCAAACTGGACAGCAATAAACCGCATCTTTGAAGCAAGTTGGGTTACCTGTTTCCGATAATAGGCAAAATTATCTGAAAGTTCCGGCCTGAATATAACCATCACCTCACCATACATCAGACCATTCTTGGTTCCCCAAGTGAGAGGATATCCACCCCACAATCAGCCGTCATCTCCTGAAGAGAACAATCCAGCGATACCGCAGCATTGGCGAGGCGCGCACCATCCATATGAACAACCATTCCCAGTTCATGAGCAAATGAACAGATATCCCGAATTTCTGCCAGAGTATACACCGTTCCACACTCTGTTGTCTGCGTAATGGAGACGACTTTTGTCTGGACAGCGTGCACATCACCTCGCCCATTCATAGCACCCTGAATCGCTTCGGGTGTCAGTTTTCCATCGGGAGTCGGTACCGTCAGAATTTTACAGCCAGCGAAGCGTTCAGGTGCCCCACATTCGTCTACATTAATATGGGCAGTTTCGGCACAGATAACAGCTTCATACGGTCGTGTCATGGCAGCCAGAGAGGCAACATTTGCCCCGGTGCCAGTTAAAAAGAAGAAAATCTCTGAAGACTTTCAAAAGAGCTCTCGCAGGATCAAAACAGCGCGGGTAGTGAACGAATCATCTCCGTACGCAATGACGTGTCCGGCATTTGCATCCATCATTGCCTTAAATACGGCCGGATGGACCCCGGAATTGTTATCACTTGCAAAACTGTGCTCAGCAATCCGATTATAGTGAGGGCTTTTCATAGTCATACCATTTTTTTGTGAGGACTCCTATATCTGTATCTGTCAGATCTAATTTTTCTGATGTTATACGAAGTGATACTCCATGAAAGAAGAAACCACAGTGGTTCTTGAAGAATTTTTAAGCCATAAAGAAGAGCTTGTAAACGATGTTCTTGGTGATTTTGAAGAGATGCTCGGCGTCCTGCCATTTATTTTCAAGTATCAGAGCGAACGCCCGGAGTCCTGTGCCCTGAGTGTGCTGGGAGATATGTATATTGCGCGACCGGAAAGTCTGGACCCAAAAACAGCAGAGCTCATTACCATTGCCGCTGCTTCAGCACACGGTGCTGACGGATGCCTGAAAGTTCACATCGGAGCTGCCCTGAAAGAAGGGGCAACACGTAACGAAATTCTCGATACAATTATGATCGCTGCTATGATAGGAAAGACGAAAGTTCTCGCCCATTCGTTTCGGGTTTTTAGAGACGTGATCGACAAAACTGAAAAATAATATTTTTTCTCAGTCAGAAAAAGTTCCGAAGAAACCATATCATTCGATTCTCTTTTTCTTCCATGAAAAGCCGCTTTCCCGGTGCCTTAACAAAAACCAGCTACTCAAAAATCAAAAAATAATAATGAATCAGATAGTCTATTATTCCTGCCCGTTCTGTAGATATTTTTTATAGCCCACAAACCACGGGGTACTTACCAGACCAATCAGATTCTTCACAATCACCTGCCCGATAATAAGAGGAATTATCGGCAATATACCAGCAAAAGCAATAGAGATAAAGATGACACTGTCGAGTGTAAGATTCGTAACATTACTCAGCGTGCTCCGAAGCACCAGACGCTTTGGGAACCGCGTTTTAAGAGAATCAAAAATAACCGCGTCAAGGTTTTCACAAATTAAAAACGACACCCATGATGCCAGAACAATTCTGATACTCAGCCCAAATAGTTCCTGCCATGCCTCTTCAAAGGCAAAGAAAGGAGCGGGGGGCAGAAGTGAGACCAGTATTATAGAGAGAACCAGAAGTATTTGTGAGACAAACGCGATAATAATCGCAGCATGAGCCATCCGTCTGCCGTAAACCTCGTTGATCATATCAATGATAACAGCAAGGAACGGATATATGACGACGGCTGCCGGCATTAAAAGCTGACCAAATCCAGCGTCTATTTCCACAATACGTGAAGCAAAAACCTGTGATATCGTCAGGTAAAAAACATAAAAGGCAACCAGTGCCGGATACCCCAGCTGCGTCCCGGACTTCACCATCCTCGCAGCGGCATAGGTCACAACCGTAAAAAGGGCAAATAATATCACCCAGAATAATAGTGTCGTTATGTCGTTCACATCCTCATAGCAATGGTATGTACATCACAATAAAACCAATTCCCAAAAATACTGGATACTAATTACATGTTGTTGTTTTTCTCGCAACAAATACTATAAACCCCATACGAGAGAGAGACATATAGTCAAAAAATAATGGAGCCTTCACGGTGCGATCCCCATATAGTTATTTAGCAGATCTCATAACCCGTCATCCGAAAATTATTGCTGCCCTGTTAGTCTGTATCCTCCTCATCTCTATGTATGGTATGACAAAAGTCTCCATGCAGACCGGGATGGACACCTATATTGATAAAGATACCCAGAAGGGCACTCTTCTCAAAGATTACACAAATACTTTTCAGTCACCGCTTATCATGGTCATCTATGAAACATCAAACCTTCTTGACCCTGATACGCTGAAATATATTGAATTTCTTCAGGAAAACGTTGGCCGACAGCAAGGCATCAAGAACGTGTTCAGCGTCACGGATGTAATTAAAATAGGGAACAATGGTGTACTTCCGGGCACTGCCTATGAAGCCGAACAGGCCCTTTTACGGGCAGCACAGTCCGGGCTTGTTGACCCTGATACTATTGATAAGCTAACAAAATCACGGATGCTTACGGTTGGCATCGCCTATGAAGTTGAAGGACTCTCTGATCAAGCCGAAACAGATCTTCTCAACAATCTTCAGAGTCTGGTCGCGATATCCGACCCCCCACCCGGCGTCAGTGTGACCTTATCAGGAGATCCTGCCTTCAATAAAGAGATGGGAGAAGATATTGGAAGTGAAACGGGAATTTTGATTCTGGCAGCAATGCTACTGATGACAC
>CAZBGM010000074.1:0-1851 GCA_964491505.1 uncultured Methanomicrobiaceae archaeon
TCTTCCTCCCTTTGTTTGAGCTCATGAATGACATGGACAAACCGCTGGATTGCGGTGATGTGCCCAAGAATCCCGAAGAGAACCAGTAACCAGCCCATCAGGAACATCCCAGCAATCATCTGCGGAATAAAGAACGAAAGAATCCCCACTACAATTAAAAGGACTAGGCGGTCTGCACGGCCAAGTAAACCGCCATAAAAACGTCCGACTCCGATTGCCTGTGCCTGTGTTCCGAGATATGAGGCAAGCAGTACACCGGTCAGGGCAAAAACACCAACCGGCCATGGTGCAAGCGGTCCGGCAAAGATACCGCAGATAATAAAGACATCAGCATACCGGTCCAGCACATGGTCAAGGAAATCTCCGTATGGGCCGGCAACGCCTATTTCGCGCGCCAGTGCCCCGTCGATAGCATCGAAAAATGCATTCAGGAAGACAAGTAGTGCACCTAGAAGAACCTCACTATAATAAAAAGCCACGCCGGCAAGAATGGCAGCGATAAACGCAATAATGGTGCAGGCATCAGGTGTCAGTCCGATTTTTCCGGCACCTATTGCAAAGGGACGAAACCATGCCACACTTTTTGGGCGGAAGCTGTCAAGCGTCATACTAATTCTCCAAGGAATACAGACCAGTCGGTGATTCCATGTGCTGGTTGTCGTTTCCCTGCAATAAAGTCCGTGATTGCTTTGGCACATTCTTCTGGTGGGGAAGAGGTGGTATCAAGTTCGAGGATTTCTTCGGGATTATGAACTTCCAGTGTTTCAACGAGAATGACATCCAGTGCCTCAGCCTCAACATTTTCGAGCACCTTTTCCTCAGCGTACCCTCGATCACGCAGGCGCTTGGCCAGAATGTCCGGACGGCAGCGAAGGAGAATCACTTTATTTGCGGGAAGCAAATGAGTCAGATGCCCCTCAATTCCTCCGTCAACTGGAACAAATTCTCTGCACCACGCTTCCTCATCGACTTCAAGCGTATCGCGGTCAGGGTCGCTGCCGGTAATATAGTCAGCAGTTGTCTCTGCCTGTGATGTGATGGTGAACCCCTGTGCTCTGAGAATCTGTGCGATTGTTGATTTTCCGGTGCCCGGCGTCCCGGAAAGTGTCCACATCATAATGTTTTCATCGCCTTTAAGAATTGCTGATTTTCATCGTCAGTGCCTACGCAGACCCTGATATAATGATCCTCAAGCCCCGGAAAACCTGAACAGGATCGCACAATAACACCCTGCTGTGCCAATGCCATTGTAACCTCGTCACCGCTTTTTAGGTTAACATCAACCAGAACATAATTAGCTCCACTTGGCAGGGTAGGAAATGGTAAGTCTTCAGCAAAACGTCTGCGCCAAAGAGTGACATGCTCACAATACTTCGTGGCCGATGCAGTATCCTGCAGTGAAGCGATTGCTGATGCTTCAGAAACTTGGTTTATGGCAAACGGTGTCTGAGCTCGGGTATAATATGGCTCAAACCATTTCGGCACGAAGGCATAGCCAACCCGGAGGCCTGCAAGACCATAACATTTAGACATGGTCCGACCGATAATCAGATTGTCGAACTCTTCCAGAAGGGCTGTATAATCTGTC
This sequence comes from uncultured Methanomicrobiaceae archaeon, assembly GCA_964491505.1. GTDB lineage: Archaea > Halobacteriota > Methanomicrobia > Methanomicrobiales > Methanomicrobiaceae > CAZBGM01. The sequence continues at coordinate 1,589 of CAZBGM010000074.1, forward strand.
TTCGCAAACTCCACGTAGGCATTGTCTAGAAAGAGTACTCCGTTAATGGACCCGAGAATGGTTGCCACATCATCGGGTAGAGTCAGTGTGCCAGTGGGATTGTTGGGCGAGCAGAGGAATGATATTTTTGCATCCTTTGCAGCGGAGATAAAGTGTTTAAGGTCAACTGAGAAATCCTGTTCTCTTTGGACGGTGATGACGTTTCCACCCTGTGCCTCAACTGCGAGTTTATAGAATGAGAAGGTCGGTGTCGAGATGACAAC
>CAZBGM010000074.1:1951-6828 GCA_964491505.1 uncultured Methanomicrobiaceae archaeon
GGAAATCCGCTGCCCATTCCTTTTGCCATGGAGACGACATCAGGAAGGATGTTCTCATGTTCGTACGAGAACCATTTCCCGGTTCTGCCGATACCGGTCTGAATCTCATCCATGATCATCCAGCATCCGGTATCGTCACAGATCTCACGTATCGCAGTTAAAAATCCCTTTCGTGAAGGAATAACTCCGGCCTCTCCCTGCACACCTTCCAGTACTATGGCGGCGGTATCCGGGCGGATTGCTTCTTTTACGGCTTCTTCGTCACCGTATGGGACAAAGGTGCACTCCGGCTGGAGAGGAGCGAATGGCTGACGGTAGTTGACTTTGTGCGTCAGGGCAAGGGCACCGCTTGAACGTCCGTGGAACCCCTCCTGAAACGAGATGAAGTGTGACTTGCCGGTCCGGACCCGTGCCAGTTTGATTGCTGCCTCGTTTGCCTCAGTCCCGGAGTTTGCAAAGAATGCTCTTCCGCCGGTAAGGCCGGTATGCTCAACTAGGCGTTTTCCAAGTTCTCCCTGGCCGGGAACATAATACAGGTTTGAGATGTGAATGAGGTTTTTGGCCTGTTCACATATCGCCTTTACGACAAGAGGGTGACAGTGACCGGTGGAGCAGACAGCGATGCCTGCGACACAGTCGAGATATTCCTTGCCGTTCTCGTCCCAGACCTTTGACCCTTGGCCCTTTACAACCATCAGGTCACGGGAAAAGATCCGCATCAGATAGTCTTCGTTTAATTGCTTGTAGTCTGACACCATGTGTTTTCACTCAGTTTATTTAATATTTTATTGTGATATGTTCACTCATATTCGATAGTTGCGGGGGGTTTAGGAGTTATGTCGTAGACGACGCGTGCGACACCGGGAATCTCTGCAGTAATCCGTGATGAAAGTTTATGGAGTGCTTTCCACGGAAGTTCAAGTGGGTCCGCGGTCATGGCATCACGGGAATGAACAGCACGCACTGCGATGATCCATCCATGGAGACGAACATCTCCCTTGACGCCGGTACCCAGTCCAATGACAGCAGCGAAACATTGCCAGGGGCGAAATTCTTCGACAAGAATTTCCTCAGCGATGGCATTTGCCTCACGGACGATTGCGATTTTTTCGGGTGTGACTTCACCGATGCAACGCACGGCAAGCCCCGGACCCGGGAAAGGCATCCGATGGGCGATTTCTCTTGGGAGATCCAGACCTTCTGCCAATTCGCGAACCTCATCTTTGTAGAGATCGATAAGCGGTTCGATAACTCCTTTAAATCTGATATCATTCGGCATACCACCAACATTGTGGTGGCTTTTAATCCCGCCTTCGGACTCAATGACGTCCGGATAGATGGTTCCCTGTAGCAGATATGATGCCCCGGATATTTTTGATTCACGTTCAAAGATCCGGACAAATTTTTCGCCAATAATTTTGCGTTTCTCTTCAGGGTCAGTAACTCCTATAAGTGCTTCAAAAAATTCATCGGCGGCATGAACGACTTGGAGGTTTAGGTCTGCAAAGAGTTCGCAGATCCTATCGGTCTCACCCTTGCGCATCAGTCCGGTATCCACATAAATGGACATGAGATTGTGGCCGATTGCCCTGCGTGCAAGCTCTGCGCAGACTGAACTGTCGACGCCGCCTGATAGTGCCATGACGACTTTTTCTTTGCCCACCTGATCTTTGATCTGCTGTATTGCGGCTTCAATAAATTTCTCAACGTTTACCATGTTTTCGTTCCTTTTAATTAATTGACGCTTTTTAAGGTGTTCAGGCGGCTCTGTTCCGATAATCCCTTGCTGCACGAACAAATCCTACATACGGTGGAGAGGGGTGAGTTGGGGTGGACTTAAACTCAGGGTGGAATTGAGTTGCCATGAAAAACCTCTCACCGTTTAGTTCAAGGGATTCCATCCGGTTGCCACAACGGCCCGTGAAATGCAGGCCAGCTTTCTCGATTTCATCAATATATTTAGGATTGACCTCATACCTATGCCGGTGACGTTCGGTAATCTTTGTGTTCTGATATAGATCGTAAATGGTTGTCCCTTTGCTGATATCAAGAGTGCAGTCTCCCAGACGCATGGTGCCACCAAGCCCCTCAACGTCTTCCTGTTCAGGAAGAATCGCTATAACGTGCCGGCCCTCTCCTATCTCTTCGCTGGTTGCATCTTCCCATCCAAGCACATGGCGGCAAAATTCGATTGCCGCCAGCTGAAATCCGAGGCACAGGCCGAGGTACGGAATTTTGTTCTCACGTGCGTATTCGATGGCACGGATTTTTCCTTCAATGCCGCGTTGTCCGAATCCGCCCGGCACGAGAATTCCATCTACATCAGCCAGATCTTCAGACTCGAATGTCTCAGCGTCCAGCCATTTGATGTCAACTTCTGTAGAAAGAGAGCGTCCGGCGTGTTTGAGTGCTTCTTTGATCGAGATGTAAACATCCTCAATGCCGTATTTACTAATAATTGCAATAGAAGTCCTGTGAGTATATTCGTTTGTAACGGTCTGATACCATGAGGTGTCTGCATCACGTTTTTTGAGTTTCAGATGTTCAAGGAGAACATTGGCGAGACCTTCCTTTTCAAGTTCCATTGGTACCTGGTAGATGTCTGGGGCCGTTGCAGCTGAAATAACTGCCTTTGGTGGCACGTCACAGAAGGCTGAGATCTTCTTTTTAGTGGAAGTACTCATTGTAATCTCGCTTCTTCCCACAATGAAGTTCGGGTGGACACCAAGTTCACGGAGCGCCTTGACTGAATGCTGGGTGGGTTTCGTCTTGTGATCGCCCATATTATCTGCCGGGACAAGAGTGACATGTACCAGTGCCATATCTTCATGTGGAAGTTCTCCCTGCATCTGACGAACAGCCTCTAAGAAAGGCATGCTCTCAATATCACCAACGGTTCCACCTACCTCAACAAGGCAGACATCTGCGATCTTATTGTCTTCAAGTGGATCTAATGACGCATTTTTGATGGATGCCTTGATCTCGTCGGTAATATGTGGAATGATCTGAACGGTTCCCCCAAGGAAATCTCCCCGACGTTCTTTGTCGATGACTGATTTATAGACCTTACCTGTTGTCAGGTTATGCTCGCTGGTCAGGGAAATGTCGAGAAATCGTTCGTAGTTTCCCAGATCCAGATCAACTTCACCGCCGTCCTTAAGCACGAAAACTTCGCCATGCTGTCCGGGATTCATGGTGCCTGCGTCAATATTGAGGTACGGATCGATCTTTACTGCGGTGACCCGGTATCCCCGGTTTTTGAGGAGTCGCCCGATCGATGCTGTTGTGATCCCCTTGCCGAGACCACTCATTACTCCTCCTGTAACAATAATATATTTCATCACTTTCAGCAATCCTCTCCACCTTAAATGGTTCTGTACCAGTTTGTTATTCAGGCGAGATAAAAGATCGTGTGGAGGTTCGTTTTGGGGTCCTGAGATCTGAAATTATGTGATCATGAGTTGTCTGCATTCCATGCTTTTTCACCGATTAAAGGGACAAAACGGACCCCTCCATGGTGGGTTATTAAGAATTGTCCTCCCCTTTTTTTCATCCGTACCAGAATCTGTGAATCAGGACTGCCTACTGGAACGACGCATCTTCCGTCCGGACGCAGGTTTTTGCGTAGGTAATCAGGCAGGATAGGGGAAGCGGCGGTTATAAGAATCGCATCAAAGGTGCCGTAATCCCCGAGATGTGCTGTTCCGTCACCCTCAATAACGGTGACATTGGTAATATCTATCAGAGAGAGGTTTTCTCTGGCAGTTGCGGCAAGATCGGCAATCCGTTCAAATGAGATCACTTCACCGGCGAGAACTCCCAGAAGTGCTGCCTGGTAACCCGATCCTGTGCCAATTTCAAGCACCCGGTCGCCGGGTGTAATGCTGAGAAGATTTGTCATCAGCCCAACGATGTAGGGTTGGGAGATAGTCGCCCCGTGACCGATGGGAAGCGGACGGTCAGCATAGGCAGAGGCTTTCAGCTCTTCCGGAACAAAAAGATGCCGGGGAACCGCCTTCATTGCAGCAAGAATCCGGTGATCACCAACACCACGTCCTGCGATCTGTGTACTGACCATTTTTATCCTGGCGGATTTGCAGCGAGACGGATCGAGTGTGTCAGGCACCAACATCAGTAATGAATGCTACATGTTTCCCAAATATATAATAATATGTCAGGAAGGCGCAAAAAATACAAATTTTGAGGGATTGCACCTCATGAGGGAGAGAGAACTCTAAATGATCTGGTCATTCCTCTTTTGGAAACGTTATAACCCATTTCGTGCCGTTATTGTTGGAATGTTCGATCGTTCCTTTGAGTTGGGCAGTTGCCAGTCGGTGAATGAGACTGATTCCCAACGATTTTGTTGATGCAATATCAAAGGATTTGTCCATCCCCACACCATCGTCATTATAGGTCAGGATATTGTTCTCGCCTGTGCATTCAAAGCCAATGGTGATTGACCCATTATCTCTGCCCACAAAGGCGTGTTTGAGGGAATTGGTGAACATCTCGTTGAGGATTAGGCTGACAGGTATTGCAGTTTGCAGACTGGCTTGGCAGTCTGTCTTTTGGACGTTTAGGGTGCATTCATGATTGTGAACACTGGATGCCAGAATATAACCGCCCATATTCTCGATATGATCTGTCATATTGATAGCAGCGACATCTTTTGACAGGTAGACAGCTTCATGAACATTGGCAAGTGCCATAATGCGGTTCTCAGTATCCAACAGATAGACCTGTGTTGCTGGATCTTCTACCTTCTCCATCTGCATGCTGATAAGGCCCACAATAATAGCAAGATTATTTTTAACCCGATGGTGAACTTCCTGCAAGAGGACTGTTTTCTCCTCAAGAGATCGTTTTAGCTCAAT
>CAZBGM010000075.1:0-6796 GCA_964491505.1 uncultured Methanomicrobiaceae archaeon
GATCCCGGTTTTGCCGAAACAGTAATTGATGTGCAGGTGGATGGGTGCAAAATCTTCGCAGACCCCCTTTTCTACCGGGTGATCTTCAATCTCTTTGAGAACGCGGTCCGTCACGGGGAATCGATAACAACGATTACGGTTCAGTTTTCAACGGAGAATGCAACCGGTTTGCTGATAGTACGTGATGATGGCACGGGTATTTCTGAGGAGGAGAAGGAGCTGATCTTCAATAATAAATATGGGAAACATTCCGGATTCGGGCTTTATTTTGCGCGTGAAATTCTTGACATTACAGGAATAAGCATTGTTGAGACCGGAACCTTCGGTGAGGGAGCGGTCTTTGAGATGCGGATTCCCGAGGGTTCCTGGCAGATGGATGGGGGCTCTGTGAGTGACGGGCCGGTCTGACTAAAAAGACGGTTTGAACGTCGTCTTCGGTCTGAAAGGCGGATGGAATGGGCCTGTCAGATTCTGCCTGATGAGCATCATATCAGGATTTCCAGAGTGGCCCGTGCCGGTTTGGCGAAATGGTGCCATTCCTGCAAGGATACCGATTCACAGAAAACTACTGAACTCCGTGTCTTTTGTTTTGGTACCCAGAATGGATTCTGGCTCTGTAATTGTATCAGAATAGCTCATAACAAAGCGTATTTGAATAATAGGGCTTTCACCTCCATGTGGCTGGAGTCCATCCAATGGATTTCATCATCAGAACTTTCGTGCACTCTCAAAATTTTCAACTGACAACTTTTGTAAGAAGGAACCCGTTGCCATTCCTTTGAGCTACTGCCCTCCCATCCTACGACAGTGACTCCCTCTCCAGCCGCACAACTCCGTTCCACTCCGCCGTGCCGGCACTGGTGGTGTTACGACGGCAAAGGCGGGTTATCGTCAAACGGGTAAGCCAGCCGCCCTGAATACATGGACCCCACATCTGCGGTCGCCTCATTCATATGTCCGGACCCCAAATAATAAAACAGACATGACACGAAAAGAACTCGATGAAGTGGTTATCAGCCGTGCTATTCTCGAAGAGCAGAATTCCGTGATGATGGACTACCTCGATATGGATTGTGCGGTCGTTGGAGCCGGTCCTGCCGGACTCACTGCTGCTGCATATCTTGCAGAAGCCGGGATAAAAACCGGAGTTATCGAAAAGAAGCTCTCCATTGGTGGCGGGATGTGGGGCGGCGGAATGATGTTTCCCCGAATCGTTGTTCAGGATGAGGCCCGTCCCATCCTCGATAAATTCGGTATCTCCTACAAAGAATATCAGGAGAACTACTATGTCGCCTCCTCCATCGAGGCAGTCTCTCACCTTACCGCAGCAGCCTGTGATGCAGGAGCAGAATTTTTCAATGTCACGATGGTTGAGGATGTCGTTGTCAAGGGAGACGGACGCGTCTCGGGCCTTGTCATCAACTGGACCGCTGTCGAGATGGCACACCTCCACATCGACCCCCTGACCCTAAGGACAAAATATACCATTGATGCCACCGGCCACGACTCTACAGTTGCACATCAGGTAAAGAATAAGGGAGGAAACCTTCCAATAGCCGGTGAAGGATTCATGTGGGCCGACCGTGCCGAGGCAAATATCCTTGAACACACAAAAGAGGTCTTCCCCGGACTCATCGTCGCTGGTATGGCAGCAAATGCCGTCGCAGGAGAGACCCGCATGGGTCCCATCTTTGGAGGCATGTTCCTTTCCGGAAGACGGGCAGCAGAGCTTGTTATCAAAAATCTCTCCTGAATTTTTTTTTAGCTTGTGTTACAATTTTGTGACATACGTATAGTGACTCAAAAAGAATGGTAGTTGTTGCACCTTCACAACCCTGATTTTTCTCTTTGAACTTCATGTGTGAACTTCTTTCAGGGAGACCTCAATCCTACACTCTTAAGTGACCGCCCTCTTATCCTGTGACAGTGACCCCCTCTCCGGCCGCACAGGCTCCGTTGCACTCCGCCGTGCCGGCACTGGTGGTGTTACGACGGCACAGGCGGGCTATCGTCAAACGGGTAAGCCAGCCGCCCTTCGGGACGGCAGCCATACTCCGTTTGCCGCTTAATCGCCCGCAACGTCGCCGGCACGCAATCCGGGGCAGGAACTGAACAGGAATGACAGCTGGAAACAAAGCAGAGGGACACTCTGCATGGAAAGGACTGGAGTGCAGCGAGGCAGATGAAGTGGCTGCATTAGAATGGTGGAGAGAAATGAGGCGGCGGAGACATGAGCATGACGGAGCGGTGGCCTGGTATGATGAGTGTGCACCGCAACAGGGACCAAGCCAGTATTGGGGGAGGATCTGATGGCCCCCATCTTTTGCCCGGTCTGCGATAAGGAGGTCCCGACTCATATGCTGGTGTATGATTTCCGGGAACGGAAAGTTGCCGGGTATCGGTGTGCCTGTGGATTTATTCATGCGGCCGGACTGGACCCGGAGGATCTGGCCCGGATGGGCTGGATGGAGGGATACCGGCAGCAGTGCAGGGAGATGAGGGTATGAAGAAGGGAGGGAACTCCCTTTTTTTGGGGGAAATGCGAGTGAGTGGCAGGCGGCACACCTCTGTATTTGCACCGGCAGTGAAGATGGGATGCAGGAAAGGGCTTTTTTTGGTGATGGGACGTTCTGAGGAAAAAATAAGTATTTCTGCCATCGCCAGCGCACCACGCTCCATTTACTATAAAAATCACTTCGTGATTTATATCAAAACAAGTGTGAGGCTGGTGCCTCATACCCGTTTGTTGTGAAAAGTCAGATTATTCGCAATCAGGAAAACTAATGATCATTTGCATATAGTGCTTTAATACAATTGCAGAGAGCCGGTCCGGCCAGTTCAGACATGTTTCCTTTCAGGCGGCAATACCAGCAGAAAAACCCCAAAAAAATGCAGGAAGAGCAAAAAGAGCCGGAACCGGTATCCTGGGGGTTACTTTTAAGCTTAAATTACACAAATGTAATATATTCTGTTCTGAAAGAATTCAACAGACTCTTTCACATCCAGACAGGAGATCTTAATGCCAACACTTCCCCTTCAGAAAAATGAAATCGACGAGCTTGCTGCTCTTTGCCTGAAAAACGAACAGAAACTGGTTTTTATTACCGATGAGACCGGGGCTCTTCTTGAGGGCAACGACTTTTTTCTAAGGACACTTGGATACTGTGCAGACGATCTGCCTTCGCTTTTTGTATGGGATGTCGATATCGGGGTCACAAAAGCAAACTGGCCGGAGATATGGAGAGATATTCTTAGCAGAACCAGCTTTTCCTTCGCCTCCTATCGTATTACAAAAGACGGCACAAAAATTCCGGTGAAAGTGTCGAAACAGACTGTCAGTTACAAAGACCGGACCTATGTTCTTTCCTGTTCAGAAGTCATATCACTCGCTGAAAAGGACGGGAGTCTTCTGCCGTTCTTCGAAGAACACTACCAGACATTCATCAAAAATTATCAGGGCATCGCCTATGAATCAACAATAGACTGGGTGCCGGTCTTCTTCAAAGGACAGGTTGAAGAAATTACCGGATACGTGGAGGACGACTTTCTGGCAGCCACTCCACGGTGGGATGAAATTATTTTCCCTGAGGATCTCGAACGGATAATGACCTATAACAATGCTCTTCGGACCGTTCCGTGGACTAAACGGGATCGGAAGTACCGGATTATCCGAAAAGACGGCACGCTGCGGTGGATTCATGACATTATTCAGTGCATCCCCGATACAACCGGGTCGTCTCTGATTCTCTTTGGATCAATTGTTGATATAACCGATACCAGAAAAGCAGAAGATGCACTCGAGGAAAGCCAGCAAAAATACCAGAATCTCGTCGAACATATCAACGAGGTGATCTTCACCGTGGATTTGGAGGGGAGATTTACCTACCTAAGTCCGGTTGTCGAGTCTCTGGAAGGCGGTTTTGGTTATACTGCTGATGAACTGACGGGGCGTTCTTTTACTGAGATTCTTCACCCGGATGATATCGAATGGGTCGTTACAAATTTTCACCAGACTCTTGCCGGGCATCCGGAAACCAGTGAGTATCGGGTCATTGCTAAATCCGGCGAAGTCCGCTGGATTCATGAATCGGGACGGGCAGTCACAAAAGACGGAGACGTCATCGGCTATCAGGGACTCGTCTCAGATATAACAAAACGAAAAGCTGACCATGCGAAAATTGAAGAACTGATGCGGGAACAGAAGGAACAGCTTGATATCATCAATAAAAGTCCTGCCGTTGCCTTTCTCTGGAAAGCTGAGGAAAACTGGTCGGTGGAAATGGTCAGCGATAATGTTATTCAGTTTGGATACACCCCGGAAGAACTCCTGTCCGGCGATATACTCTTCAGTGCGATGGTTCATCCGGACGACCTTGCCATGGTAGGTGATGAGGTTGAGTACAATAGTGAAAACCATAATGACACCTTTAAACAGATCTACCGGATCATCGGCAAGGATCAACAGGTTTACTGGATTGAAGACTTTACCGAGATTCGCCGTAACCCCGGGGGGGAAATCACCCATTATCAGGGAATTATTCATAATATAACCGAACGGAAAAAAGCTGAAAATGCGTTACTGGAAAGTGAAACAAAATTCCGTGAAATATTCGATAAAGCAAACGACGGCATTGAAATTCTTGAAATGCTGGACAACGGATATCCCGGCAGATTCATAGATGTCAATGAAGTAGCCTGCCGGATGGTTCAGTATACCCGGGACGAACTACTCAGGATTGGCCCGCTTGAAATTAGTACTGACTGTTTTAGCCGCCCATTTGACGAAATCATCAGAGAGGTACAAACGACGGGTCATGCAACCTTTGAAACCGAGCATCGGAGAAAAGACGGAACGATTGTCCCACTGGAGATAAATACCCATTCCGTGACACTTCTCGGAAAAAAAGTCTTCCTGTCAGTTATCCGGGATATTACGGAACGAAAGATTGCTGAAAAGGCACTGCTGGAAAGTGAACACAGAAATGAAGCACTGATTGATGCCATGCCGGATATGATGTTTACTATTTCCCGTGAGGGAGTGTTTAGTAATTTCAGGGTGTCTGATTCAGACGTTCTTGCCGTTCCTGCTGATCAAATCATCGGGAAAAATATTCGCGACACCGGATTTACGAAAGAATCAACAGATGCAATCATGCATCATATCGAAGAGGCAATCAGAACAAAGACCCTCCAGCAGTTCGAATACAAGCTTTTATTCCCTAAGGGCGCGAGGGATTTTGAAGCTCGGATGGTGGCGCTCAGTGACGATGAAGTTCTGGCAATTGTGAGAGATATCACTGAAAGCAGGCAGGCTGAACGGGAACTTCAGAAACTGGCATCAATTGTGCGCCACTCCGGTGAACTCATCGCTTTGACCACATTTGATGGCAGGACGATCTTCCTCAATGAAGCGGGGGCCCGGATGGTTGGCATGACTCCTGAAGAAGCAATCACTCATGACATGCTGGATTATATTCCTGAACATCTGAAGGAAAAAGTCGCATCTGAATTGTTGCCGATATGGAAGGAAAAAGGTTCCTGGGAGGGCGATCTCCAGTATATCAATCATTCGACCGGCAAACTGGTCGATGTGCATACGATAATTTTCACGATAAAGGACCCCGCAACCGGAGAACTGCTGTATCTGGCCAATGCGTCACTGGATAATACCGAACGTAAACGGGCTGAGAAGGCTTTACAGGAGGTCAATAAAAAACTCAATCTCCTGTCAAGCATTACCCGGCATGATATTATCAATCAGGTGTCAGCGGCAGAGATGTTTGTTGATGTGATAGAGATGGAGGGTACCATCGCGCCGGATTCAAAGACTGCTGAGGATCTGAAGATCGTTGGAGAGGCGCTTAAGACAATAGAGCGCCAGATTGTCTTCACCCGTGATTATCAGGATCTCGGCGTGCAATCGCCGGAGTGGTTTAATGTCGGGACGATTGTATCTGGCACCGTCTCAGATGCTCATGATGCTCCGACTGTGGATAATCAGGTACAAAACCTTGAAGTCTACGCTGACCCGCTTTTTGAGAAGGTGATCTATAATCTGTTTGACAATGCCGTCCGGCATGGCGAGAAAATAACGACGATACGGTTCACCAGCGAAGAAACTCCGGAGGGCCTGAAACTGATTTGTGAGGATGACGGCGTTGGTGTTCCGGCCGATGTCAAGGAGAAAATTTTCAACCGTCAGTATTTCCAGCACACTGGTCTGGGCCTTTTCCTATCAAAAGAGATTCTCTCGATTACCGGGATGATCATCACAGAAACAGGGATCCCGGGAGAGGGAGCACGGTTTGAGATTCTGATGCCGGAAGGAATGTGGCGAAAAGTATAATCTCTGCTAAACGATTGGTGCTTGGTGGGAAAAAACAGGTAATCCTGTCCTGAATGACAATATTGGCATTGCCGCCTGCCACTTACTCCCACCCTCCTTTCAGTCGGGCTGCTCGTCTCACGCAAGCGGCTGATGTATCAGTGGTTTTCTGGCTTCCTTTTACGCCCGACCCCCTCACTTTTCCTCCGCTTGCGCGTGAGGAAAAACACGCGTGAAACGATAATTTCAGGCTTGTTTGATGAAAAACGAGTGTGAGGTGCCAGCCTCTCACATGTTTTGGTATGAATCACGAAGTGATTTTTATCCCAAATGGGGTTGTCATTTTCAGATAAGTTCATGGGTTCCGGCTGCTACTATGGAACGCCTCCAGCGTCTCCGCTCGCTTCGCTCACGGGCACGCTTCCGGCTGGATAAACAAACGAAACAGGGTGGTTTCCAGAAAGTAGTAAA
>CAZBGM010000076.1:0-3620 GCA_964491505.1 uncultured Methanomicrobiaceae archaeon
TCAACTTCCCGGCCACTGGCTTCTTCCAGAATAGTTATCAGCGACTCACGAGCCGTCGCATATTCTTCATCAAAACCTTCATGAGCCACACCGAGATCTGCTAGCAGTGCTTTAATAGACTTCACCCGAGCCTTCGAGGCGGTTTTTCTCTCTTCAGTAGTTCTGATCTCCTGCAGAATATCCAGTGCCGCTAATTCCTGCCGGGTCTCTTCTGCTGCATGCCTGACTTTTTTGATATGTACTGCAATTTCCTCAAGCTCCTCAAAAACCCGGTCGGCATTCGCAAACAACTCCTGCTCAGTCTGATTTTTCAGGATATTTCCTTCTTCAAAAAGAGGCAGAAGGTCAGGGTAGAGCGCCCGGTATTTCTGTGCTGCTTCAAGAGCCGCATCCGGCAGTGGTTTTCCAAGGGTCCCAATAAGTGCCTTAACAGCATCGGCCGTTGGTACGTCCTTCTGGCGCGCCGCATATTCTGCCTTACGAAAAGCATTGGCAGTATTGGCGACAAGACGGGCAAACTGTTCCTCAGTATCTTTTATCTCTTCATTGATGTGTATTTCTTCTTTTAAAAGCCGCTCTGCCTGACGATAATCCGAGCTATTTCTGGCACGCTGCTCCTGTTCTTCAAGTACTGGTATCCCGGTGAGAAGTGTTTCAAGTTCAGCAGTAAGGGCTTCTTTTTCTTCAGCACGCTGGTCTTCAGCGTTCAGCAGATCAAGCAACGTATCCAGCTTCTTTTCCACCCGGTCAAGCTCTTCAAGATGTTCTTTTGCCTCACGAAACGTTTCATTGAGCTTGTTTATTTCGCGCCCATAGACCGCCACCGACTCCCGTATAGCCTTCATCTCATCAGGAAGGAGGGCAGTGATATACCGGCCCTTTGTCTGCATCGTTTTCCCGCTGGTCTGAACAAAATCAGCAAGATCCTGATAATAACCATCAGCGTCCTCACGGAACTCACGGGTCAGCAACTTCTCCATCGCCGCCACATACTTCGGAATCGAATGATGAACCACCCGCTGAAGTTTCGGGGGGACTTCCTTTGCATCAACTTCAATCTCTTTGAGTGCGTTAATCGCTTTCTCCAGATTTCCGATCTCTGCCAGTGCTGTTGCCCGGGAGAAGTTTGTCGCTTCGTCCATCCGGGATTTGGCATCCTTTCGTTCTGTTTCCAGCCACACCGAAAGGTCAGCAACCCGTATCTTCAGAGACTCTTCCGGCTCCTTCTTGCTAAATATTCGCTTAAAAATTCCTGCCATGGAGAATCAGTCACTCCTGGAGATTTGATTCAGCCGCTGGACGCCATTAATTTCTTCAATAACATCCACCACAGCCTGAGGTACCAGTTCTTTCCAGTCTTCACCGGCCAGCATCCGTCGCCGTATTTCAGTTCCGCTATGGGTGTGACGCTCATACATATCAGGGGAGGTAACCACCCGTCCTGCCTCAGAAAAAAGCTGAACAACGAGTGGGTTTGACGAAAAAATTCGTTCAAACGGCGGCGCCATTGAAACTACATGGGCAACCCAGAGGGCATTACGCCTCAAATCCTCTATAGGAATAACGTAAAAGGGACAGGGAAGATCTGCAAGAGCCCGGGTAATCATCAGAATCCGCTCACCAGCTGTAAACGGATTCTCCTGGTGATGCGAAAGCTGAGCACTCCCTATCCCAATGACTACCTCGTCCACTTCCCCGGCAATCCGTTCCAGAACCGACTGATGCCCGTTATGATATGGCTGAAACCGTCCGATATATAATGCCCGAACCGTCATTTTTCTCCCACCATCAAGGCAATTCGCGCAGCAAATGCCCCAGCTATAAATCCAGCGTCAATATTTACGACCGTCAGCACAGAGCAGGACTGGAGCATACTGGCAAGTGCCGCCTCACCCTGGCCCATAAAGCCATACCCTGTACTGACCGGCACCCCAATTACCGGCACATCAACAAGACCGGCGACAACGGCCGGAAGGGTTCCTTCACGTCCGGCAGCGACGACATATACCTGCGCACCCTGTAATTCCTGTAGCGCCGGAAAGAGACGATGGATACCGGCTGCCCCCACATCATAGGCAATCTTTGTCTCACATCCCATCTCAACAGCAACTACCCGTGCCTCCTCAGCGACAGAAATATCTGCGGTTCCGGCTGTTAAAAACCCAACAACGCCACCCTTTGGCTTCGGTGCCGGGGTGCCATCATGAACGATAAGGGTCCGGGCAATGGCATTATACTCAGTAGCATAACCGGCACCTTTCAGCGACCCCAGCAATTCATCATAGGTCTCCCGTGAAAGCCGGGTCGCAAGGCAGCGTCCGGTCTCCCTGGTCATCGCACACAGAATTTCAAGCAGATGGACGGGGTCTTTTCCCTCGGCAAGGACGGCCTCAGGCATCCCGCAACGGACAGTTCTGCCGGTATCGAGCCGTGCCATTTCTCCAAGCTCTTCAAAGCGGTTGGCGTTGAGCTGGTTCATCGCCTCTTCGGTGCTTATTGCCCCAGCTGCAAATGCTTCCAGAATCTCTTTCATCGATGAATATACTGCCATTGTCCGGATAACTACAATATGGGTGAGGTGGGAATAATAAGTATTGGCATGACCTACAGCTATATTCTCTATGTATCTCTCTTCGGCGCTCTCGTCGTCTGCTTTCTCTGGTTGCGCGATGCCCGGATTTTCTGGAGAACGGGCCTTCCCGGGTATCGGAATGCAGCATACCGTGGCGTTTTTTATACCGCCATAGCCTTTGCCGGAGCAGGAGTCGGTCTGGTCTGGGAATTTGTCTCACTCATCATCATACTCATTGCCCTCTATCTTCAGGGTAAGGTGAAAAAAGAGCGAAATCTCATCTGGACAAAGGATTCATCCATTGCTGACCGGCTCACCGGGAATACATCGTACCGGCCTCCCGGTGCACAGGGAAAAAAAGGCACATAGATTTTGCCTGCCAAAACGGTGGTCCTTTCCATTATCAAAAACCACCATTAACAACCATCATCATCAACAAAAATCAACAATAGGAGAATATCATATGCTTCAAAAACCACGCGGAACACGGGACTTTCTTCCCGACGAGATGGAGCAACGTCGTGATGTCGAACAAACGATGCGCGAGGCAGCCAGACGCTGGGGATACCGGGAAGTCTGCACGCCAACGTTTGAACAGCAGGAACTCTATACCATAAAATCGGGCAATGCCATCATCTCCGAGATGTACACCTTTAACGACAAAGGTGGTCGCCCACTTGCACTCCGACCCGAGGGAACAGCGGCAATTCTTCGGATGTATGTCAACGAAGCCAAAGTCATGTCAAAGCCCATCCGGTGGTGCTACCTTGCGGACTGTTACCGGTATGAGCGCCCCCAGAAAGGACGATACCGTCAGTTCTGGCAGTTTGGCGCTGAGCTTATCGGGGCAGACACACCGGCCGCCGATGCCGAGATTGTTCTTCTCGCTGACGAAATCCTGCGCCCTTCACAGGTTCGTTTTGACCTCCACGTCGGTCACCTTGCCCCAATGAAACACCTGCTCCGTGATCTGGCGCCGGGGAAACAACAGGAGATCATGGCCCTTCTGGATAAGCGCAACTTCGAGGGTGTTGCAGCATCACTTGCC
>CAZBGM010000076.1:3720-6470 GCA_964491505.1 uncultured Methanomicrobiaceae archaeon
AAAAATATGGCAACCGGCGAGCAACAGACCTGCACCGTTCAGGAGGCGGTTGCTGAGGTGACGGTGTGACACTCGCTGAGAGTCTCGCCAAGCAACAACGCAGCATTAGTGTCGCTGAATTTTTTGAGAAGAACAAACATCTTCTCGGATTCGACTCCCCCACCCGGGGCATCATTACCACCATTAAAGAAGCGGTTGACAATGCCCTCGACGCCTGTGAAGAGGCAGAGGTGCTCCCGGATATCTACATTGCCATCAAAAAAGTCGACACAGATGTCTTCCGGATTATTGTCGAGGATAATGGTCCGGGGATTGTACCGGAGAATGTCCCCTTCGTCTTTGGTAAACTCCTATACGGTTCACGGTTCCATCAGATTCGCCAGAGCCGGGGGCAACAGGGTATCGGGATCAGTGCCGCTGTCCTTTATGCCCAACTGACAACCGGCGTTCCGACAACCGTTATATCCAGAACCGGCCACGATTTCCCGGCATACTTTTTTGAGCTGATGATTAAAACGGAGAAGAACGAACCGCACATTATCAAAAAGGAAATAATCGACTGGGACCGGACTCACGGAACCCGGGTAGAGATCGAATTTAAAAGCAATCTTTCTGCAAAAAGACGACTGCTCGATTATCTCAAATATACTGCTGTCGTCAATCCTCATGCCCGGATTCAGGCAGATATAGACGGTGAAATGCTCACCTTTGAACGTGCCACAAACGAGACGGTCACACCGCCTCAGGCCATTGCCCCCCACCCTTACGGGACAGAATTCGGCCAGCTCAAACGCATGGCATCGGTGAGCGATGAAACGGTTTTTGCCTTTTTAACCAACGGATTCTCCCGGGTTGGGAAAAAAAGTGCGCAGGATATCCTTGGTATTGCCAGAATCAAAGAAACACGTAAGGCAAACCGGCTAAAGACTGAGGATCTCAAAGCTCTTCTTGAGGCGATGCAGTCAGTCCATATCCCGCCACCGCCGGCCTCCCAGTGCCTCTCGCCCATTGGGGAAGAGATGATTGTAAGCGGTCTTGATAAGGAGTTCCAGCTTGATTTTGTGAAGGCGAAGACCCGGAAAAGTCAGGTATTCAGTGGCCATCCCTTTATTGTAGAGGCAGCGATCGGGTATGGAGGGAAACTCAATCAGGAAGGTTCGGCACGTCTTCTTCGGTTCGCAAACCGGGTACCCCTCATCTACCAGCAGGGCGCCTGTGCGATTACCAATGCTATAAGTGAGGTCAACTGGCGCTCATATAATCTCTCACAGCAGGGACTCCCCACCGGCCCGATTCTTATTCTCGTTCATGTTGCCTCCACAAATGTGCCGTTTACCAGTGAGAGTAAGGATGCCGTTGCGGCGATTCCTGAGATTGAACGTGAGATTGTCCTTGCCCTCCAGGACCTTGGCCGCGAACTGAAGACCTATATCAGCCGGCGGGACCGGAACAAACAGGATGAGAACCGGGCCCGGGCGATATGCTCGATTCTTCCGGAAATTGCTGCGAAGGTCAGTGAGATTGTCGGAAAACCGGTACCGGATATCTCGCCCCTTGAGGGTCAGATTATGCGGCGGGTGATCTGCCGGAAGAAGACGGATAACGGGATGGTGAAAATATCTGTCGCGAACTATACGGCAAAACCGGTGACCGTTATGGTATACGCTATCTCGGCTGACACGGCAAAAGATGCCAGTGTTCCTCCGGACTTTGTTGACCCTATTGGTGAGGAGTTTAACAAGGTCTGGCGCTGTGAGGTTGCATCACAGGGCACCTGGGAGGTAACCTATACCGGGACGCCGGGCGGCAGTATCGACCTTCGGGGTGTGGATGAAAAGATGAAAGTGGTGGTGGATGTTGATATCTAAAAAACAACTTGACAAAAAAGCCGATGCAAAACTTCTTGAGATTGCCAACCGGTGGTATCAGCAGATGGATGTGGCTCAGATTCCGTTTATCAGTCTTCCGACCCGGACGAAGCAGAACATTGTGTTTGATGAGAAGAGTGAGGTCTGGAAGTATGGTGAGAAGGCAACAACCCGGAGTGCTTCGTCTGAGAAGAGTGCCGGTCATCTGCTGAAGATGGCCTATGTCATCGGATTTCTGCACACCCAGCTTGAGGAAGGGCGTTCTTCGACGTTAAGGGAGATGTATTACATCTCTGAGGGATGGAAACGCGCGAAGTTTGGGGCACAGGATGAGAGTAATATGCTGGTCGAGGATATGGAGATTATTACTGACCTTCAGCGTGAGGCGTTTCATCTCCGGCCCGAGGAGAACGGTGCTTCGGTGTATGGGGCAGTAAAAATACGTGAGGAGACCCGGCGGGGGAAACGGGAGATTCACTGCCGGGATGATGTGGGCGAGGCAGGGTATCCGATTCCCAATAATGTGGATATGCTGGAGTTTCTGGATCATGACGCGAAGTTTGTGATTGCCTGTGAGACGGGTGGTATGTACGCCCGTCTGATGGAGAACGGGTTTGACGAGGAGTTTGGTGCGATTCTGGTGCATCTGAAAGGTCAGCCGGCACGGTCGACCCGGCGGCTGATTAAACGACTGAATATGGAGCTTAATCTCCCGGTGGTTATTTTTACGGATGGTGATCCCTGGTCCTACCGGATTTATGCGAGTGTGGCCTATGGTTCGATTAAGGCGGCGCATATGTCGGAGCTGCTGGCAACGCCACGGGCACAGTTTGTGGGGGTTCAGCCCTCTGATATCAGCCGGTATGATCTGCCGTCTGATAA
>CAZBGM010000077.1:0-3362 GCA_964491505.1 uncultured Methanomicrobiaceae archaeon
ATCATTCTCCACGGCGGAGACACGGATACGTTCCATTCGCTGCTGGTTATTATTCCGGAAAAAAAGTCCGGATTTTTTGTCTCATACAACAGTCCCGGAGGAAATAATGCAAGAAACGATCTCCTGATGGCATATGTCAACTGGTTCTATCCTCTCACCGAAACGGTGGTGCTCGCACCGGATGCAGACCTGAAAACACCAGTTGTAACGTATGCCGGAACGTACCAGTCAACCCGCCATAATTACCGATCTTTTGAGTTTTTCTTTGAACCCCCCCAACAGAAGACCGTTGAAGCGGGAGAAAACAACACGCTCTTCCTGTTACGGGGCGGCGCAGCTCCTCTGGAATACATCGCGATTGCTCCCGGCGTCTTTAAAGAGTTGAGTGATACACCCTCAATTAGCGGAAATATGGTCTTTCGTGAGAATGAGAAGGGTGATGTGACGTTCCTCTGTTTTGAAAATATACCGATCTTCGCGTTCGAACGAGTGCCCTGGTATGCTACCAATGCTTTTACTAAAGGGGTGTTCTCTGTTGCCATTGCGCTCATTCTCAGTGTTCTCCTCTGGCCGGTTATGGCACTCTCCCGGCGGGTATATGGGAAAAAAGATGAGATGATACGCGAGAGAGGACTCCCGCTCTATGCCCGTCTGGTGGCCTTTTTAGCCTCTGTTCTCGGCATTATTTTTGTGTTCGGGCTCATCCCGATGGTACAGGCCAATGAAGGACTAATTGATGCGTATCTGCATGATGTGACGCCCCCATTCACTCTGGTTGCCCTTCTGACGGTTCCGGTTATATGCGCATTATTATCGGTTGTGACCGCCGGGTGTACCGTTCTGGTCTGGAAGATGCGGTTCTGGACCGTTTGGCACCGGGTGCATTATACCCTCGTTACTATTGGACTCTTTATGCTGGTATGGTGGCTGAATTATCAGAATCTGTTCTTCTTCCGGCTGTAACGGGAAGAATGAACACTCTTTTTTTCGTATCGATCTTTTCCGGCCGGTCTGAATAATTATTTTCCGGCGTGTTATTGTGGCAATTCCTCAAGATCCCGGGCGACGTTTTTCAGTTCTTTGGGAATATCAATGCTCTGGGGACAACCACTGAGACAGGTGCCACAGTCCTGACAGAGAGAGGCGTTCGACGGCGTATCCTCAGATCCAATCAGCCGGGTGAGATATAATTCCCGTGTCGCAACTTTATTGTTGTGCATGTGATACTGGTTGTATAAGGAAAAGCAGGCCGGAATATTGACTCCCTGCGGACAGGGGAGACAGTACCCACACTGGGTACAGTTGACTTTGATCAGTTTTTTGAAGGATGTTGCTGCTTCATCTGTCGTGGCACGTTCGTCACCGGTCAGAGACCCTGGGAGTGCATCCTCACAGATCCGGGTATTCTCCTGAATGTGGCGATCGTCGTTCATGCCGGAGAGGACAACGGTTACCTCCGGATGATCCCAGACCCATCGAAGTGCCCACGCTGCCGGGGAATGGGACGGTTCTGCGTTTCCATAGATTTCTCGGACTTGTTCCGGCAGATTCTCGGCCAGCATTCCACCCCGGAGTGGTTCCATAATCATGACGGCGAGATTCTTTGAAGCGGCATATCTGAGGCCTTCTGTCCCCGCCTGGTTCTCTTCATCAAGAATATTATATTGTATCTGGCAGAATGTCCAGTCATAGCAATCGACGATTTCACGGAAGGTTTCCGGATTACCGTGGAAGGAGAAGCCGATGTTTTTGATTTTTCCTGCATTCTGTGCCGTTTCCAGAAATTCAAAAACACCGAGGTCAATCATTTTTGTCCACAGCTTTGGGTCAAGGTAGAGGAGCATATAATAATCAATACAGTCGGTGCCGAGGCGTCTGAGCTGAATGTCGAGAAACCGGTCCATATCCTCCCGTGAATCGACAAGAGTGGGCGGAAGTTTGTCGGCGATTTTCACCCGGTCCCGGTACCCGTCTGCAAGTGCTTTTCCCAGGACGCTCTCGCTTTCCCCGTTCCGATATAGATAGCCAGTATCGAAGTAGTTGACGCCGGAATCGATGGCACTTCGAATCTGCCGGATAGCCCGTGTCTCGTCTACCTGTTCCGGCTCTTCACTCTGCCCCGCCTCTTTCGTCCGCAGCGGAAGACGCATGGTGCCATATCCAAGTGCAGAGAGTCTATCACCATTCTTTGGAACCGTTCTGTATTGCATGGTATATCCAGTGGTATCTTTGTACTTATTTCCACTGAATACTTCTAAAAGATGAGGTTTTTACCGTGTCATCCGTTCATGAACATCAGATCTACCGCTTTCTCACTCTTCATATAATTTGCGTCAATCAGCATACTTTGTCCTCTGTTATCTGCCTGTTGTTTTTTGCGGCACAACAGCTTCAGACCTGAGAAATCACGCACCTTGGTGCGTTCTTCCGTCATACGTTCTGGTCACATTAGTCATTCAGGTTTTTTCAGGCATTTTAATCACCTTGAGATTCTTTTTTTGTCTATTCTTTCTGTCATAAGAGTCAGGGGTCATTTTCATCAATTTTTAACACGTTTATCCCGAATTTAGGTTCATATCTGCAGATTTTATGGCGATAAATGAAGAAAGTATTTATAGTCCTATACCATATCAGAAAGTAAGCATATAGGAGTAGAGCACATGAATCACCGCTTTAACTTCCATGGCAGATATACTGATACCCAGAAACGTATTATTTCGTATCTGACATCGGGTATTACTAAAGGAGGGCAATACTTCAAATCGAAGTATATTGCCAAGGATCTTGGCCTCTCTTCAAAAGAGGTTGGAACGAATCTGGCTATCCTCGCTCAGATCTGCGACGAACTTGAGATCAAGCGGTGGAGTTATTCTAACAGCACAACGTGGAAAGTAATGCCACGTGCTGTATGAATAACAAACTATTCTCTTTTTCTATTTTTTTATATCGCCCTTTTTAGACATGATCTGATATTTACAGACATAACGCCTGGAAATCAGAAAATGACCCTCCATTCACCGTAGGAACGAACACAGTCCTGATTGTATCTGAAACTGTCCCCAAACCGATATGATAACGACTCCTGATATTCATATCCCGGCCCGCCAGTATCAAAAGGTTCATCTTATTGGCAGGAGACTTCATCTGGTATGGCAAAACCCGCCTTTGAATTTATTGGTGATATTGAATTTGTGGCAAACATCGACGCAGACAAAGACTGCCTGATGAACCAGACCTCAAAGAATCAGGAATCACAGAGCGATGAGATCGTCAAAAACGAGGGCAACCCCCTTGGTCTCTGGTTTAACATTGACATCCCCAAGGGTCACGGTCTTCAGGCCGGAGATCTGATTCGTATCACC
>CAZBGM010000077.1:3462-6464 GCA_964491505.1 uncultured Methanomicrobiaceae archaeon
ATATTGGAATAATAGAGAATCAGACGCCAGAGCACCACAAAAACACCCACAATAGCCGATGGCACAAAGAGCCCGTAGAGAGAAGTGGCACTCAGTTCTGCCACTCCTGAACTGCCGGGTGTAAGCGGAATCATCATGATAACCGCGATTACAATCTGCACAATAAAGGATTCCAGCAGATGAGGTGCTTCTCCCAGACCCATAAGGATGAGTGAGGCAATCGAGAATTCACTGACCCAGAAGAGGATGGTAAACAAAAGTCCCCACCCAATAGATCCTTTTGCATGACCGGTGAAGTGCACGAGAGCTCCGTTGAAGTTGTCCACCTCACGGTCAATGGTCTCCAGAGCGTCCTCCAGTTTTTTTGGGTGCCAGCGTTTTCCAATGATTCGGGAGATCTTCTTCAGAAGTGACTTGAGAAACTCCGGGTTTTTGACTGAGTATGCAAAGACGACCAGAAAGATACTGAGGAGCACCCAGGTGACGGCCATCGGGGTGGCAAGGTCAACGTCAAGTTCGGCAAACCCGATCCAGAGTAACAGCGCCGAAATAGCACCGATGGTTCCCAGAACGATGCCGTCTAAGATCCGTTCCATGATGACAATCGCCGTTGCATCACCGATTGGAACATTGGCCCGGTGCAGTTCGTGAATCCGGACTGGTTCGCCGCCCGCCTGTGAAGGAGTGACCGCGGCGATAAGCAGATTGGCGTTGACCATGTTGAGGCAGTGCAAAAACGGCACCGGATACCCGAGAGGACGTGCCATGAATTTCAGCCGCAGCGCCCAGAGGACCATGGAGAACATATGAACGAGAAGAGCGAGAATCAGGTAATAGGGGTCAAGTTTCTTGAGATAATCAATGGTAGACTCGTCGATAGTAAAATAGAGAACAAGAACCAGTACCACCACACTAAATGCGATGGAAATTCCCAGCCATTTCCACTGTGCCCGTTCCATGTATCTTATTCGTTTCCTGCCCGTGTTATTTCACAGACTGTTATAAAAAATGTGGGTGTCACTCCTATAAACTCTTATATGTTTGTGCCCCCAATTCCGGTTCAGATGGTAAAGAGGGACCGGTCGCCGGTTACACGGAGCACCCCGGCCCGTACGGCCAGGTCCAGCCACCCGTAGCCGTAACTGTACCACGCAAGAGCAGCAGGGTATTTCCTGCTCCGTCCCTCTGAGCCGCTCTGGAAAGCTTTCTTTGCCATAGCAGTAGCCGTCTCTGCAAATACAAACGGCGTCGTTTCGTGGTCCGGGGCAGGTGAAACAGCAAGGATGGCGGCACTGAGCATTCGTTCATATCGTTCTGTTTTTTCCATCAGGTGCGGAATCAGGTGTCCGGGAAAAGGCTCTGTCTCCTTAGCATAGGTGGCAACAATAGCTTCCATCGGTCTGGCAACTGTGTGGGGTTCTGGTTGTTCCCAGAGGCTGCTCTGCTCTGTTTCCACCAGTCCATAGGTAATCCCTGCATCAAGCCATCCGCCACCGTAAGCACAGGACGCCATGGCATTAACCAGATCTCCCCTGCCCGCAAACGTTTTGCTGTCCATTGCATAGGCCTGGCACATTTCAAGAGCTTCTGAAGCAACAGTGCCGAGAACAGTGTCCTTAGGTACCGAAATTTGAACGCTGGCAAGCATTTCACGATAGGCGTTCTGGAGCGTGTCAAATGCGCTCATAATCCCGCAAACACCTTTAGATAGTCACATTCAATATGGTGTAGTTCTGCCGGGACTATAAGGACATGTAACGGACCGCCGAAATCAGCCGCTTTTATAGTCTCTGCATCTCCGGCCACGACAACCGGCTCCTCTGACCCGGCACGGGCGATGCCCACATAGAGTGCCGGTGCATTAATACCCTCTTTCTGTGCCATCTCTTCTAAGAGGCAAATACCCTCGGCAACCGTCATGAAGCGGTCCGGCTGAATATCCAGATAGACAAGGGTGTGAAGATTCTGGGCAAGATTTTCAGAAATGACGTCCAGCGGAGTGGTCGGAAACCAGCCTTTATAGGGGTAAGGAATGGAGCAGGATTTTCCGAACCGGTAGTTTTGCAATCCGCTGATACCGCAGACTGCGCTTGCGATAGACGCCCCGTGAATAATCCGGGACGGGATTCCCGCTTCCTGTGCCCGGATACGCAGGTCTGCGTGGGTCGTCGATACCATCGGGTCACCACCGCAGAGGATCATGGCTGTCCCGTTTGTTGCGGCCGTGAGAATTGCCTCCGGGTGCTGTTCTACGTCCTCACGGTGCAGGAGGACAATATTTTTGCCGTAGAGTCTGCTCATTTCCTCCACAGTTATCCCGGTCAGCCGGGAGGTATAATATTCAAGAAAAACCGCATCTGCTGCCTGCACTGCTGCCATTCCTTTGACTGAGATGTCAGCACCATCATAGAGGCCAAGCCCCACAAAAATAAGCATTACCAATATTCACGTCCGTTCATATTACCGGCATTCATTCCGGTGACATATCAGGTTCTATTATCTCTTATTCTGAATAAATATAACAGACGATTACAACAGGGGGAGAAGAAGATGTTGCATGATCTCTACGAGTGGCGATTGGGGCGAAACCTTGAGATCGTGCCAAAAAGTATCTGCTTTATGCTCACCGATGAGGACGTCCGCTCTTCCCCTGACCATCTGGTTCAGGTGACCCGGTGGTGTGCTGAGTACGGCATCGGAGCGGTGACCTTCCATATCAGTACTGACGCTCCGGAGAGTGTTCGTGATTATCTGCCCCATATCCGGAAAATAGGGACGATTGCCCACCTCTCACTCCACACCGAAACCGGGGTGGAAGAGATTGGCAGCGGTATGCCGGTGCAGGTAGTCCTGGGCCTTTCCGGGCGCGAGGAGATTGCTGCCTGCGTCAAACAGATGGCCAAAAACGGCGTGAAACCGGACGAGGTGGACGAACATTTGCTGGAGTCCTATCTGACCTGGCAGTATGAACCGGATCTGGTCATTAAAACCGGCAGTGCTCA
>CAZBGM010000078.1:0-4690 GCA_964491505.1 uncultured Methanomicrobiaceae archaeon
AGATTTATTTCCCTGAAAAGAAGTATATTGCATATATGATACGGGTAGCAATCAACGGGTTTGGAACGATAGGCAAGCGTGTAGCTGATGCGGTTGCAGCTCAACCCGATATGGAAATTGTGGGTGTTTCAAAGACACGCCCCAGTGGAGAGGCTTTTATCGCAAATCAGCGTAAATATCCTCTTTTTATTGCTGACATTGACAAAAAACAGGCTTTTGATGCAGCCGGCATTGAGGTCGCCGGAGACATTCCCCAGATGCTTCAGCTCTGTGACATCGTTGTTGACGCGACACCTGGTGGGATTGGTGCGGAGAACAGGGCTCTGTATGAACTCTATAAGGTCAAAGCCATCTGGCAGGGTGG
This sequence comes from uncultured Methanomicrobiaceae archaeon, assembly GCA_964491505.1. Taxonomy (GTDB): domain Archaea; phylum Halobacteriota; class Methanomicrobia; order Methanomicrobiales; family Methanomicrobiaceae; genus CAZBGM01. The sequence goes on from CAZBGM010000078.1 coordinate 365, forward strand.
CGAAGGTCATGACGTTGCAGGATTTAGCTTCAATTCATCATGCAACTATGAAGATGCCATCGGCAGGGACTTTGTCAGGGTCGTCTCCTGCAACACAACCGGACTCTGCCGGATTATTCACGCCGTTGACAAAGTATTTGGTGTAGAGAAAGTCCGTGCCACGATGGTGCGGCGGGGATCTGACCCGGGTGGCATTAAGAACGGTCCAATCGACGCCGTGGTATTAAACCCGGTGACCATTCCAAGCCACCACGGGCCGGATGTCAACACAGTTCTTCCCGGCCTGGATATTGTCACCATGGCAATGATCGTGCCAACGACTTTTATGCACATGCACGTGCTTCAGATGGAACTGAAAAGCGATGCAACACGTGAAGAAATCCTAGATATGATCAAAAAGCATTCCAGAATTGGCCTTGTAAAGAAGGCAACGGGGATCACCAGTACGGCTGAGCTTAAAGAACTTGCATCAGATATGGGCCGCCCCCGCTGTGATCTGTGGGAATCCTGTGTGTATGAGGGCTCAGTATCTGTGTTAAACAACAGAGAACTCTTCCTCTTCCAGGCCATCCATCAGGAGGCTGATGTGGTTGTAGAGAACGTTGACGCCATCCGCGCCATGATGGGAACAGTCCGAAACGGAGAAGACTCTGTTCAGATCACAAACGAAGCCCTCGGTTTCGAGCCTATCTAATTTCTTTCTTTTTTTACCGGTTCGCGGCTAATACCCAGCAAAAAAATTCTAAATCGTACCAAAATCTTCTCTTCATTACATGTTGCTGGTTCTGGCTGACACTCTCAGGAAACGATTTCGTTACTATAAGGACCATACCTCACCGGTGTCGAAAAATGCCTGACACCATACCTTAATCCCTCATTCTGCCCAACTTTTTATAATGGATCCATACTCACTGGCAACCCGGAATACAGTAGAAGTTGTCACTGAAGAAGAACTCAAATTACTCATAGAAGAGCCCAAAAAACGTGTATATGCAGGATATGAACCTTCAGGTGAGATCCATCTGGGCCACCTTGTCACCATCAATAAACTCATGGACCTGCAACAGGCCGGCTTTGAGGTCGTCGTGCTCCTTGCAGATCTGCATGCCTATCTCAACCGTAAAGGCACCATGGAAGAGATTGCAGAGCTCGCAGACTACAACCGGCGCTGCTTCGAAGCAGTCGGATTAAAAGGTGCAGAATTTGTCCTTGGCTCCAAAGTTCAGCTCAATCCCGAATATGAACTCCATGTGCTTGAACTCTCACAGAAGATAACGCTCAACCGGGCGACCAGAAGCATGAATGAGGTCGGGAGAAATATGGACGCCCCCACCGTCTCACAGATGGTCTACCCAATCATGCAGATGGTTGATATCGCTCAGCTTGGCGTAGATGCCGCAGTTGGTGGTATCGATCAGCGCAAAATTCACATGCTGGCCCGTGAACATCTGCCATCTATCGGTGTGAAAGCTCCGGTCTGCATCCACACCCCTATCCTCAACGGACTCAACGGCAAGAAGATGTCATCGTCAGAAGGCAATTATATCTCTGTTGCTGATTCTGAAGAGGTCATTAAAAAGAAGATGAAGAAGGCATTCTGCCCACCAGAGATTGACGGCAACCCGGTGCTTGATATCCTGAAATATCACGTCTTCCCCCGGACTGAAACGCTCATCATGAAACGTCCCGATAAATTCGGTGGCAATGCAGAATTTTCCTCCTATGATGAGATCGTAGCAGCTTATACAGAGGGGAAGGTTCACGCAGCAGACCTGAAGAGTGCCACAGCAGACGGACTCATTGAGGTTCTTGCAGACGCCAGAGAATACATGCAGAGTGAGTAAGTAAGGACGAAATTGTGAAGGATCAGGAAAGAGAGAAAAGTCCGGGAAGGTGGCGCACATGAACAGAGATCAACTCCTTGACAAATTTGACCGGGAAATAGAAAAATCAGGTATCAGAATCAAAGATGCTGATCAGCTGAAGGTGCTGGACAATGTCTTTGATGAAGTAACCCTTCTTGCGCTCTACAAACTTGTTCATAAGAAAAAACTCTCTGAGATTGGCGGGTCAATCTCGACCGGCAAGGAAGCGAATGTTTTCTACGCGATGGATGAAAACCGTCCCGTCGCGCTCAAGATTTACCGCATTCAGTCGGCCAACTTCAATACTATGAACCAATATCTGGCAGGTGACCCCCGGTTTTCTTCGGTACGCGGAAGCCGAAAAGAGATCATTTTTGCATGGACCAGAAAGGAGTACGCAAATCTCAAACGGGCATATGAGGCAGGACTTCCGGTTCCCGAGGCACTCCACTTTGATCGTAACATACTGATAATGGATTTTGCCGGAGAGGGCGAACGAGCGTATCCCCAGATTCGGCTCGTTGGGCTTGAAGAACCGGAACATACCTACCAAGAGATACTGACCTTCATTGATCGCCTGTTTAACGAGGCATCGCTCGTGCATGGCGATCTTTCGGAATATAATATACTCTGGGATGGTGAGCATCCTGTGGTTATTGATATGGGCCAGTCCGTGACCCCGGATCATCCCCGTGCAGGTGCTTTCTTAATGCGTGACATCAAAAATATCAACCGCTATTTCGGAAAATATACCAAGGTTGAGGACGAGGTTGCACTCTTTCGACGGATCGTCGGTGAAAAGCGCCTGGTGCCCTGAAAACGTTGGCACAGAATATACAAAAGCTTGAAAAAATCTATACAAATACGGAGTTAAACCATGACACTACAGGAAATAAAAGTAAATCGTGACCGCCTTGCGGTTATTATCGGTTCAAAGGGTGCCACCAAAATGGCCGTTGAGGAGAAGACCGGAACAAGGATTGAGATCGACAGTGAGGAAGGGCTTGTCCTGATAGATAGTGAAGATCCCATTGCTGTAATCAGAACGGTTGAATTTATTCGCGCAGTAAACAGAGGATTTTCACCGGAACGTGCTGATATTATCCTTGACGATGAAGATGTAATTCTCACCATTATGGACCTTTCATCAATCTGCACAACGACAAAGCAGATGGAACGCTTCAGAGGAAGGATTATCGGAAAGGCAGGAAAGGCACGCAGCCAGATTGAAGATATGACAGGGACCAAAATGTCAGTCTATAACAAAACCGTCGCGATTATTGGTCTTCCTGAACAGGCTATGATCGCAGAGGAGGCAGTCCGGATGCTTCTCCAGGGTCTCCCCCATGCCAACGTGTTTGCCTTCCTCGACCGGAAAAAGAAGGAAGCAAAACATAACGTCCTTGACTATTATTATTAATCAATTGGTATACACTTGTTGGGACCGGATTCATGGAGAGACTATTTTCCACTCAAAAAAATAATCCATATTTCTTCCTTTTTTCCAGAATAGGGCTTCTTTGGGCGCCATTTCCACTTGCAATGAAGGGGTCCTTGTAATGAGAATTCAGGAGCTTCCCATCCCTGAAAATCTGAAAACGCACCTTGAAAAGGACGGGATCACTGAACTTTATCCACCACAGATAGATTGTGTGAAGGCAGGTCTTTTTGAGGGGAACAATCTCACAATCTCAATTCCCACCGCAAGCGGCAAAACACTGGTTGCTGAGATGGCAATGCACGCCACCGCAGCAAAAGGGGGACGATCCCTCTACATTGTTCCTCTCAGGGCACTCGCATCTGAAAAATACGGAGAATTTTCCGGGAAAGATTTGAAGGTGGGTATTGCAACCGGAGATCTGGACCGGCGCGACGAGTATCTTGGCAGAAATGATATCATCATCGCAACCAGCGAAAAAGTTGATTCATTGCTTCGAAACACAGCACCCTGGCTGCAGGAGATTACCCTCCTTGTTGTTGATGAGGCACATCTCATCGATTCTGAACATCGTGGCGCGACGCTGGAGATGGTCATCACTAAACTCCGTGCCTTAAATCCCACAATGCAGATCATTGCTCTGACGGCAACAGTCGGTAATCCGGAGGTACTTGCCGGATGGCTGAATGCCAAGACAATCACTTCGGATTGGCGCCCGGTGGATCTCAGGGAAGGTATCTACCTGAAAGGGAAACTGTATTTCAACGATGACGAGATCCCCATCGCCCAGACTGATAAAAATGATGATACCAATCTCTGCCTGGATACGGTGGAACATGGCGGGCAGTGTCTGGTCTTTGTCTCATCACGGAAGAATGCAGAAGGGTTCGCCAAACGCTGTGCAAAGGCGCTTTCCTGTGATAATCCCGAACTGAATGCCATCGCAGACGAGCTGAAGAAGGTCGCAGAGACTGAGATGGGCCAGACCCTTGCTGCCTGTGTCCGCCGTGGGGCAGCGTTTCA
>CAZBGM010000078.1:4790-6352 GCA_964491505.1 uncultured Methanomicrobiaceae archaeon
TGAATATATCGAGGCGCCGGCTGAAGATGTATCCTCACGTCTTGACAGTGAGGATATGCTCACCGGCCATGTACTCTCCCTCATTGCCACGAACTTTGTAAAGAGTGAAGAAGACCTGATCTCCTTTCTTGAGAAGACCTTCTATGTCTGGCTGAGCAAAGAGAGCGAATATCTGGGAACGGTGGTCCAGCGATCTCTTGAATTTCTCTTCACTGCCGGTATGGTCACAGAACTTAACGGACGCCTCGCCGCAACGAACTATGGTTCACTCGTCTCCCGTCTTTATATTCATCCCCATTCAGCAGAGATCATCACAACCACCATGGAAGAGCACAGCAGTGCGAAATCCTTTAGCAGTGTTGGTCTGGTTCATCTGCTCTGTACGACACCCGATATGCACACGCTGTATGTAAAAAAGAACGATCTCGGCGTGCTGGAGAAATATTTCTTCGAACATGAGGAAGAAATCTGGGCCCAATGCCGGTACGACGAGATGGAAGACTTCTACCGGAGTCTGAAGACGGCGATGTTGCTGGATGACTGGATGGGTGAAAAAGGAGAGGATACCATCTGCTCCCGATATGGTATCGGACCCGGTGATATCTACAATGTTGTTGATGGAATCAACTGGCTGTTACACTCGGCAGTCCGCCTTGCCGGACTCGCAGCGCCGGACATCAGGGAACAGGTTACAGAAACCGCTCTTCAGGTTCGACATGGCGTTAAAGCCAATCTCATCCCCCTGGTGAAACTGAAAGGGATTGGCCGGGTGCGGGCTCGTCGTCTCTTTGATAACGGAATCACTTCTCCGGATGCAATACGCACAGCAGGGATTTCAAAAATCAGCCGGATCATCGGCCGAAAAACTGCTGAAAATATCTTCAGAGAACTTGAAGGACGGGATAATGCCGGGCAGAAGGGCACAGCCGGTGAGAGTGGATTTCGACACCTGAAGAGGAAGAAAAAATCTGAGACGGAATTTTCTTCTGATATTACCGATGAGAGCGAAGATGAAGATAAAACCAAAAAGCGCAGTGGGCAGGTCTCGCTGTTTGAATTCTAAAAAAAAGAAGGAGGGAAGAGGAATCATGAAACAGGAAGAATACGGCAGCATACGCAAGGCAACGTGTGTGCTACATAATGAACAGGAATTCCTCAAAAAAATTCGTAGCATCGCAAAGCGTCATGACGTTATCATCGTCGCTGTCAGCGACCGCCTTATTGCCGGGCCGGCACATATCCAGACCGCTGTGAGATGTGCACTTCGGGCCATGAACGAAGGGACGATGATTACCCGTTCACCTGAAATGGAGATTCTCGCATATGCAGCGGCGACCCGACAAACGCAGGAGGCGTCACGGTTTGGCATCCATACGGGAGAGAACGATGTTTTTCTCTGCATGATCCCATCGTGTAACGAAGCCTTGGATGACTGTGCAGAATTAGAGGAAATATCGTTTGATGGTGAAGAATGGACATCAGTGCCGGAACACACCCCTTTTCTTCCGACGCCAGAACAAAAAAGAGAGATAATGACATACTTTTCAATCTCACCCGATGAA
>CAZBGM010000079.1:0-6028 GCA_964491505.1 uncultured Methanomicrobiaceae archaeon
AATTCTGATTGTGGGTGAACAGCAGTCAAGTGGCGAAGAGCGTTCCCGCAATGTTGCAGCAGAGATTGCGAATGAAATTGTAGGCATGGTTGAGGTTGAACTGGCGCTCGTTGATAAAATTGATGTTTTTCGGGGAGCAAGTCAAATTGTGAGTCTGATTCATGCGGAACGGGATGCGGGTAGATCCTGTCTGATTAATATGAGCGGGTCACTTCGGACTTTCGCGGTTTCAGCATATATAGCCGGATGTGTTACCTCGTCAATGATACTGACCTCAATCCCTGAGTATGATGATGAGGGTTGTGAGGTCGGTGTTGAGGAGATGATTCCTCTTCAGCTTCTTCCTCTTGCACCGCCGGGTAAAGAACAGATGGAATTGTTGGTTGCCATTGGTCATGGTGCACCGTCTCTCGATGAACTTATTTTCAGGCTCCACCCATTGATTGAGAAGGACACGCGACCTTTCTATAAAGAACGCAGCAGAATCAGCCATCATCTCAAAAAGCTGGACGAAAATGGCTATATCCATAAGAAAAAATCCGGCAAAAATATTCAGATTGAGCCCTCACAACTTGGCATGTTGATGCTATTGGATCGAAAGTGAATCCACTATAACCGGATTCAAGATCATATGCCTTTTATGTCTGGATGATCAATTAAGTAGAGCAATTGTTGTTGCCAAGGTGGCGGAGCGGCCTCGCGGCTGCCTGCAGAGCAGCTATACCCCAGTTCAAATCTGGGCCTTGGCTTGCCTGAATTCCTTTACCGGATGAAGGCTTTGTGATTGCGGCCACAGCGGCGGGGTCACACCCGGACTCATACCGAACCCGGACGTTAAGCCCGTCTGCGTCGTATGCTGTACTGAATTGCGAGAGCGTTCGGGAAACATACAACGCTGCAATCGCTTTTGATGTATTCTTCAAACCACGATGGTATTGGTTCTTTATTCCGGTTTTTATCATATTAGTTGTTGGTTGTCACCTGTACTGTCGAAAAGACGAATTCTAAAAAATGTGCTTAAAAGGAATTTTTCAGGCACTGTTTGGTGAAAATGAGATTATCATTTTCAAGCTAACGTCACTTCTTCTCCGAAGTGATATTTTGTTATATTCATAAGGAAGAATGATGGTGATAGTATGGTATTTTTCCCATTAGTTTTGGGTAGTAACGCCACCTTCATCTCCATCGATTACGTAATCGACAAAAGTAGAAATTTGTGTCATAAGCATCGGATCAAGACCTCCGTCCACGGCAAGAAAGGCACCGCTCTTGTTTGTCATTCGGATCTTGTTTGCCAGATAGTGAATGAACCGGGTGATCTTCATGGAAGGGAGATAGATCAGCATTATACTGACGGAATCAAAGAGAATGAATGTTTTTTTATCAGCAGTCTTTTTCAGCATTTCCGTTACCGCGATACCCAGTGAGGTGAGATCAGCAGGATTTTTGATCATCAGGTGATGGTCGTCATTTTCTGCCCCGCTCCCCAGAGAATAGAGAGTAATTGCATCGACAAAGTAGATGTTATCGAGATTGAGGTTGTTCTTTGTATAGAGTTTCTCAAGAATCGATGCCGGGAAATTTGTGGTAATTACGATGGTTGAATATCCTGCGTTTTCTGCCTCCTGTATTATTTTTGTATTGGATGCACGAATCTCACGGGGGTCTGAAAGATAGAGCATAATAACAGACTCTTCATTTTCGGTTTTGAATAGAGACACGTCTTCAGCCGCCATTATTGTGATAGAAATTCCCGGTAATCTTCCGGCATATGTTCGTTTCTGCTGACAATTGCCCGGTTCAGCTCAGCAAGGTTTTCAAGCACCTGTTCGGTATTGGTTATCTGAATCCTAAGGAGCATCTGGATATCTTCTACACTGATGCTCTCATTGACAAGAAGTTCGGTGAAATCCTCAATATTGTTCTTGATAATCTCGACCGGTTTTTTCAGGCGTAGCACTGCTTCAGTGATGTAAGCCAGAAGTTCCTGTTCTGCTTTTCGCTGACTTGTCAGATCGGTAATAATGTAGGAGACACCCGAAAAAACATCCCGCTCGTCAAACCCGGGGGAGGCCCCGATTGACACGACTACCTTCTCGCCGTTTTCACGCAAAATGGTTGCCTCAAAACGGTTAATAGGTTTGTCTGATTGCACGAGTCCTGCAATATTCTTTGGATCAAAGTCCGTGTCTGTGAAAAGATCCCTGATGTTCATCTTATGAAGGATCTCTTCCGGATACCCCAGAAGCCGAATGACCCCATGATTCCAACCGGTGATCATACCTTCCACTGAGGTGCTGAGGATACCGTCGTTTGTGTTCTCGATAATCTTCCCGATTCGTGCCATTTCGGTTGTTGCCGCAAGAAGATCATGGATGTCAGAGATGACATGAATTGCCCCGACGATTTCGCCCTGTGCATCGAGAATAGGATCGATAGAGATCCGTGACCAGCGGTCGTTGAGGATGAACTCATAATGTTCTGATTTTTTTGAGATCTTACTTTTGGCAAATGGACACCCTTTCATAAATGTCTGGGTGTGATGTACGAGTTCGTAGCAGTGCTTCCCCAGAATCTCGCTTCTCGAAAGGTTAAGGAACCGTTCAGAGGATGTGTTGATATTCAGAAGCTCTCCACTGGTCGAAAGCAGAAAGATCGGATCTTTGATGGCATCAAAGATCATATCCCACATTGGATCAGGGTGCTGTTCCTGATCTGCTGCCCATGATTTCAGATCAGAGCTTGTAAAGGTAGCTTTTTCAGGGTGTGCCATATGCAATACGTCTCCAGTAGATGCGCAATAGTTATAGATTCTATGCGTCGTTAGTGAAAATGGATTGTTATGTTATATTATTTTATGGAGTGATCTGGGTGTTTTCTATTGGTTGGGGTATTTCTCTGGAAATCCGCCATGTTTATCCTCACGAAGGATCCGAAGCAATTCCTCAGGTGTCTGGACCTGCCTGTGGCAGGTGTTCTTTTCGCAGAGCATGGCAGTGTCTTCCGTAAGTGGCATTTCATGAGTGAAAGGAAGAATTTCACCAAGTTTTTTGGCATTTTTATGGTTTTTAACGATGATTGTGATTTCCGGGAGATATTCCTGCCTGATAGCATCCAGAAATGAGCTTGTTGGGCCACTCTGAGTAATGGTGATGGTTTTCCCACTGGTTGCTGCCCGCTGAGCTGGAATAAAGAAAGAGATGTGAGCTGCTGGATTTTGATGGATCTCTTTTGAAAAGGCTGCAATTGTTGCTGTCGCCTGATCATAATACTTGTGGTTGCCGGTGAGGTCAAAGAGCCGCAGCAGATTTTGCATTGCAATGGCATTGCCTGACGGGATTGCTGAGTCAGCGGAGCTCTTCTGCCTAAAAAGAAGATTCTCTTCGTCATGTGATGTGAAATAAAATCCTCCGTTTTCTGTGTCATACAGATTTTCGGTCATGGTTTTGGTCAGATGAATTGCCTGCCGAAGGTATGCTGGGTCAAAGGAAGCGCCATAGAGTTCAAGAACACCCCATGTTAAAAAAGCATAGTCGTCGAGGGTGCCGTTTGTTTTGGCCTGCCCATCCCGAAAGGCATGCCACAGTCTGCCGTCATCTCTCAGAAGATGAGTGAAGATAGTCTCCGCTGCCCGGCTGGCCGTTTCGAGATAGGCTGGTTCATCCAGAACAAAGGCAGCTCTGGCGAAGGCTGCAATCATTAAGCCGTTCCAGTCGGTTAGAATTTTATCGTCACGAAAGGGACGTTCACGGCTTTCACGGAAGGCCAGTAATGTTCTGCGGATCGAATTAATATCTTCCGGGGCTTCCACGTCGGGAAGAATAGCGGGTACATTCTCCCCGGCAGGGAGAGGTCCGGGTGTTCCTTCCGGTGTGATGTTCCAGTAGGTTTTTGCACGCGCTGCCTCTCTGGGAGGAAGGATTTCGTCTATCTCTTCGACTTTCCAGAGATAGAACGTTCCTTCAGCACCAGCGCTGTCAGCATCTTCCGCCGTGCAGAATACTCCGTTTGGCAACGTCAGATCCTGTTGTACATAGGAAAGCACCTCACGAATGACCGTTTCATAGAATGGATTGCCGGTCACCTGAAAACATGCCGTGCAGGCGAGCACAAAGAGGGCCTGATCATAGAGCATCTTTTCAAAATGTGGTATGCGCCACTTTTCGTCGGTTGCGTAACGGTGCAGACCAAATCCCAGATGGTCACAGATGCCACCTCGTCTGATTGCTCTGATTGTCTGTTCAGCCATCTGTAGGGCCACTTCATTGCCAGTGCTGGCGTAATGCCTCAGAAGAAAAAGTATGTTCTGCGGAAGGGGAAACTTTGGAGCACCGCTAAACCCGCCATTTGTAACATCATACTGCCGTTTCAGGGCGTCGAAAGCAAAATGGGTGGTTGGTACCGCTCTTCTATGAGGAATTGGTGTATTCAGATGGTTTTGCAGATGACGCATAATCTCTTTTGATGTGGTGGTGATTCTGTCCCGGTCTGTCTCCCATATTTTGGCAATTTCGGGAATGAGATCCGCAAGTCCCCGCATCGTGGTGGTAGTGTGTGGCGGAATATACGTGGCCGCAAAGAACGGTTGTTTCTCGGGAGTTAGAATGAGAGTGAGTGGCCAGCCTCCACTGCCGGTCATGGCCTGACAGACGGTCATGTAAATTGCGTCAATATCTGGTCGTTCCTCACGATCCACTTTGATAGCTATGAAATGTTCATTGATGAGGCTGGCAATTTCAGGGTCGGCAAAAGATTCGTGGGCCATCACGTGGCACCAGTGACAGGTCGAATAGCCGATGGAGAGAAAAACCGGCTTATCCTCCTCTGATGCACGGGCAAAGGCTTCGTCTCCCCACGGGTACCAGTCAACAGGGTTTTCAGCATGCTGGAGCAGATACGGACTTGTTTCTTTTGCGAGTCGGTTTTGGTGTGTCATGGCTTCTGTCCTGTCCCTGAATGATGATGAGGAGTGAAGACCCGGTTTTCACTCCTTTCAGTCAGTTATGTTGGTTTTGATTGCCTCAACTCTGGCAACCGTTTCCCGGCGGGGAGATTCTTCAGGCATCCCGTTTCGTTTTCCGTCCAGTGCCTCAAAAATAGCTTGAACTGATTCACCAAGTGATGGACTGTATCCACCCTCAAGAAGCAGAGAAAGCGGAAGTTCTGTGGCATCGCTGAGGATTGAGGTGAGGGTTCCAAAATCCTGTGGATATAATTTCATTCTCCCTAAGAGATCGTCTGAGAGGCAGTCCATGCCGGCAGAGACGATGAGAACCTCGGGGTCAAAGGTGGTTATTGCCGGAACAAAACCCTCTGTGAAGACATACGAATAATCTCCAATTGAGGCACCGGGCTGAAGCGGGACATTGATAGTATAGCCTTCTCCCTCTCCGCTTCCTCTCTCCTGAGGCATGCCGGTGCCCGGAAAAATCCCTTCCTGATGTACGGAACAGTAAAGAACCCGGTCGGAATGATACCAGACATACTGGGTTCCGTTGCCGTGGTGCACATCCCAGTCAACAATAGCCACTCTCTCAACCTCTTTTAAGGCAGCGGCGGCAGCTATAGAGGGATTGTTAAAGATGCAAAATCCCATTGAGTGGTGGGGGAAAGCATGGTGGCCTGGTGGTCGCATCATAGAGAAACAGTTTTGGCCATCAAGATTTTTGTTCACCGCAGCAATGGCGCCGCCTGCTGCGTACCGGGTTGCCTCAAAAGAATAGGGTGTCACGTAGGTGTCAGGATCCAGAAACCGAAACTCGTCTGCCGGACAATGGAAGGATGCCTGTTCCACCTGAGCGATGTAGTCGGGGAGGTGCACTCTGAGGAGTTCCCGGCTGGTGGCAGCTGGGGCTTCTTCACGCCCGATGCCATCGGGCACACCTTTCAGGGCAGCATCAAGACGGGTCTGAGACTCGGGGTGGCCGGGAAGGTCGTGGCGGCAACACCCGGGGTGGGTTATCACACAGGACCTCATAATGGTGAATCTGTTAGCCCACGCCACGATGAATCTGTCGGTGATTGAACA
>CAZBGM010000080.1:0-5993 GCA_964491505.1 uncultured Methanomicrobiaceae archaeon
AAAACCTTCTGAGCGGACCGGGGTACGGCTCGCTATTCCCAATAAAGGACGAATCTCCGAGCCAATCCGTGATATCATCGCGAGATCGGGTTTGCACATCCGTGAAAGCGGTTCGCGCGCGCTCTTAGCGACAACCAACGATCCCGGTGTCGAGGTCATGTTTGCCCGTCCGGTGGATATTCCGGCCTATGTGGCCGGTGGCGCAGCAGATATTGGCATTACCGGGCGTGATCTGGTGATGGAACGTGGCGCTGATGTGGCTGAGATTCTGGATTTTGGTCTGGGGAAAGCGACTCTCGTTCTGGCAGCACCTGAAGATGCCGGGATTAAGAATGCAAAAGATCTTGAAGGTCTGCGTGTAGCCACAGAATTTCCGGGTCTTGCTGCCTCATACTTTGAGAAAAATGGCGTCAGTGTCGATTTAATCCCGGTAGGGGGTGCCTGTGAGGCGACGCCACATCTGGGCATCGCTGATGCGATCATTGATCTGACCAGTTCAGGCACGACGCTGAAGACCAACCGGCTGGAGATCATCGAGGAGATACTGGTCTCCACAAGTATTCTGATAGCCAATCATGATGCCCTGATTCAGAAAGGGGAGAAGGTTGATGAGCTCCGGGTGGCCCTTGAGAGTGTCATTAACGCCGAGGGGCAGTGTTATCTGATGATGAACGTGCCACGCAGCGAGCTTGATCTGGTCAAAAAATGTCTTCCCGGTCTGGGTGGTCCAACGGTCATGGATGTGGCTTCGGACGGGAATCTTGTCGCCGTGCACGCGGTGGTGAGTGAAGCCAGTACCTATCGCCTGATCAGCCGGCTGAAAAAAGCCGGGGCACGTGACATTCTGATTGTGCCCGTAGACCGGATGATCCGATAAGAGCAACGATAGATCGAAAAACCAAAAGAGAGAATGGAAGATGGATATTTACCCGGCTGTTGATATTCTGGGCGGTGCCTGTGTCCAGTTGGTACAGGGCGTTCGTGATGAGCGTACCAAAACGTATGGGGACCCTCTGGCATGGGCAAACCGCTGGCTTTCTGAAGGTGCCACGGCACTCCATATCATCAATCTCGACGGTGCGTTTGGCTCATCTGAGGTCAACCGGGACATTATCCGCACGATTCTGTCTGAGACCGACGCAATGATTCAGCTTGGTGGTGGTATCCGGAGTGTGGACGATGCCGGTTCATGGCTGGATCTTGGCGTTTCACGGGTTATTCTGGGCACGCTTGCTGTGCAATCTCCGGAAGCGCTGACTTCTGTTGCCACTGAATATGGGAGTGACCGGGTTGTTGCCGGTGTGGACGCCAAAGGCGATGAGGTGGTGGTCCGTGGGTGGACTGAATCTGCCGGGAACTATCTCGACTGGGCCAGGCGTTTTGAGGCAGCAGGAGCCGGACATCTCCTCTACACGAATGTGGATGTGGAAGGTCTTGAGCAGGGCATTAATTCTCTGCCTGTGGAACGGTTGACGGCAAAGACCCGCCTTCCGGTCATTGCGGCCGGTGGTGTTAGTTCAGTGGCGGATGTAGCTGTTCTCAGGGATGCCGGTGTTGCCGGCGTTGTGCTGGGGTCGGCGTTGTACAGTGGAAAAATCGATTTTAAAGCAGTACTGGAGATGGCATGATGACACGAGAAAAAACCGTAACCCGGCAAACAGCAGAGACAGATATTACAATAACCCTCGATCCTGATGGTATGGGTCGTGTTGAGATAGCAACCGGCATAGCTTTTTTTGACCATATGCTTAGTGCCTTTGGCAAACACGGCCAGATGGACCTGAATATTCAGGCACGGGGAGATCTGGAGGTCGATGTCCACCATACCGTTGAGGATATCGGGATTGTGCTGGGGCAGGCACTCAAAGAGGCAATCGGTGACGGGAAGCAGATGGTCCGGTTTGCCCATACTGCCGTTCCGATGGATGAATCACTTGCCACTGTCTCACTGGACTGTGGGGGCCGTGGGTATCTGGTCTGGAAAGGAACGTTCTCTGAGATACCTCTTGGGGGGATTCCGGGCGATCTCTTTGAGCATTTCTTCCACAGTCTCTGTATGCAGGCCGGGATCACGGCTCATATCTTTGTTGAAGGACGGAACGATCACCACAAGTGTGAGGCGGTTTTCAAGGCCTTTGGGGTTGCTCTGCATCAGGCAACATCAATCGACCCGAAAAAAACCGGTGTGCCAAGCACGAAGGGAACGTTCTGAACCGGGCAACCTTTCTCAACCCAATATTTTCTGTTATTTTGATGACGGTCTCACCGGTGACGGGAGACAAAAATCTGTTTCTGAGCCGGAGCTCAAGCGTTTAGCTTACACTGTGAAAGATAGTTAAGATGAAGAAACCGATTCGTACCGGATACCAAGTCTGAACGGATAAAAGAGCTACAATCAGAAAGAGAAGAGATTCAGGCGGATTCTTCCGCCATCTCGACATCTTCTTTCTTAATCGTCTTGCGACCTGCGTGGGTTGCGAACTTTGCCGCTTCCTTTGTCATGCCTGCAATGTATTTTTCTGCTGCCTCAACAAGAGCTTCTGCTGCATCGCTTCCGACGCGCTCTGCGCCGTTCTTTTTTGCGATGCGTACAACTGCTGCAATTGGTAGATCACTTGCCATAATTACATTCCACCTCAACAATAGGTTGTTTGTGAATCATATATAGTTTTTGGGTAAAAACTCGCAAATTGTGCCTAAAGTTGGATATGGAGGCGAAATTTAAGAGATAAGATGTTTTCAGCATTGGTCTGTCGTATATAGTTAAAACGCGATGAAACGGGAGCAAATCCTTAAAAAATGGATAATCGCCGTTTTTAACAATCGGAAAGTTTTGCTGCCAGCAACAAGGCATCGTGGTAATCTGAGGAGGCGCGCGAACTATCAACAAATATTCTGCTGATATTTACCACCGGAGCGCCCATCGCCCGCCCCTCACCAAGAAGGGTAAGTGTCCGGAAAATCAGGTTTCCTGAAATGCCATCCGGAGCGATAATGATGCCATAATCCCTTGCGGCATTCTCGATGAGAATCTCTGCGTGGGCCGCCCCGGTCCGTTTTGCGACTTCACAGGCATCTTTAATACTCTGGTCAACTCTGGGGTGTCTTCCGATATCTCCGATTCGTCCACCTGAAAGTATGGCAGTCGAATCAGGGTAGCCAAGTTTTTGGGCGAGCGACCGGGCTTTTGTTACCAGAGAACATTTTTCTTCAATCGTCCATCCTTCGTCAACGCCCACGGGTGCCAGCAGAAACCGGTGCCCGTCCGGTGTTTCAAGCACGGCAATCCGTTCGAGTGTTGAAACTCCGGCAGCATGTTTCAGGCAGGAAAGAGTGGTACTGGATGGGAGTGTTCCCCTGACTGCTGCATCGATCTCTCCCCGGTATAATGCTTTGATAAGAGCTTCTTCCGGTTGTGAATACTGATCTGAAGAAAAGATATGGCAGGTAACAGATGGTGGCAGGGCACGAATGCTCTTATTAATAGCGGGAGTATCTTTTCCAACACCTATTCCCAGTATGACCATCTTATGCTCCGCAATCTGGACACTATATGGATGCGTCAGTTAAACAGACCCATGATGCCTTCCTGATCAAAGTCGAAGACGTGGGTTGATTGATCCTGATAATGGATCACAAGGCTTCGTGTCTCATTAATCGACCCGATATTTGCTGCCTGCATTCCGACACCGGCAAAGAGTTCAGAGACCAGCGGCACGTTTTCTTCTTTTACTGTAAGGATAAAGCCCATTCCCGGATACATCCTGACCCAGTGTTCAAAGGAGATATTGTGTGCTTTCAGGTCAGGATGGGGAATAAGGTCCAGGTCTATGAGCGCCCCTTTTTCACTGGTTTCAAGGAGCATCCCGAGCGTACCGATAACACCGGGATTCGAGATGTCTTTTCCGGCGGTTACGAGATGGCGCCGTCCCAGTTCGGCCATCAGGCCAATCTGTGCCAGGACGGTTTCCTTGCTCTGTTGTGTCGCCGAGTCCCAGTTGAGAATACAGGATGGGTGGACCCGTCCGTTCAGGTCAATAGCGGCAACGACCCGATCCCCTGACTCTGCCGTGTGAGAAAAGATGGCGTTCTCAGGATCAACAGTGCCCAGGATGGCAACATCAACAGCGCTGAACTGTGAATCCGGATGGAGATGACCCCCGACGACCGGAACATTAAATTTTGCGGAAGCATCGGCCATGCCCCTGATGACGTCCCGGCAGATCTGCTCGTTCTGGATGGAAAGAATATCGACCATCGCCAGGGGTGTGCCGCCCATCGCCGCAATATCATGGATATTCACCAGCACTGAACAGAATCCTGCCCAATAGGGGTCGGCCTCCATAAGCATACTCCAGATGCCATCTGCTGCCAGAAGAAGACCCTGGTCGCCGTTTTTTATGAGCGCTGCGTCATCCCCGAATGAAACCAGAACGTTCGGCGTATCAAGGCGCAGACCGTGGATAATTTCACCAATAGCCCGTTTTCTGGTAACGCCCGGATACTCACGTATGGCCTTTGCGATACTTTCCGTCGAACAGCTTTTCTCTCCCACGTCTAAAGCCTCAAGTGTACTAGGATTGGGGTTAGTACATAATAAGGCGTACGGAATTATCTGCTCTCACCCTGCATCATCCGGATGTCGGGTGGGTCGTATGGAGGTAATCGTCGTATTTTTTAAACCCTCAGGAACCAAAACAGAAGGTATGGACTGGGTGGAGAAGTACCGGCCGGCAAGCCTTTCAGACATTACCGGGAATGGCACGGCAATACGGCAGGTAATCGCCTGGGCCAGAGACTGGCATGCCGGCGTTTCCCCACTTCTTCTCTATGGAAAACCCGGCACCGGAAAGACATCAACGGCCCATGCTCTTGCTCATGATATGGGCTGGGAACCGATTGAATTTAATGCGAGTGATCAGCGTACCGGTCCGGTCCTTGAGCATATTGCCGGTGCCAGTGCCACAACCACCAGCCTGACCGGCAACGACGACGGCGAATGGGCACCCCGGCGCAAGCTTATCATTTTTGACGAGGCAGATAACCTTCATGGTTCAGCGGACCGTGGCGGCGCGAAGGCAATTATCGGAATTATTAAAGAAGCAAAGCAACCGGTGATGCTGATAGCAAATGACATCTACGGGATGGATAAGGAGATTAAAACGCAGTGTGATATGGTTCAGTTCAGAGCCCTTACTGCCCGTTCTGTCGCGCCACGTCTCCGGTATATCTGCTCAAAAGAGGGTGTTACCTGTTCGGACGGCGCGGTTCAGGTAATTGCTGAAAGTGCCGGAGGGGATCTTCGGGCGGCGGTTAATATGCTCTACGCTGCTGCGGCCGGGATGGATCATCTGGATGAGGATATGGTTTCCTCTTCTCAGAAGGATGAGCGTTCCACCATTTTTGATCTCATCTCGGCTCTGTTCCAGAGAACCCGTGACCAGGATCTGCTTCGGAAGAGTTATGAGTTAAGTGATACGCCGGATACGATTGTTCAGTGGGTCCAGGCCAATATCGACCATCTGGATGATCTGCCTTCGATTGCTGCTGCCGATGCGTACCTGGCGGAATCTGACCTGTTTATCGGTCGGACACTGAGACGCCAGTATTATACTATGTGGCGGTATGCAACAGCTATTATGCTGATTGGGACTGCTTCGGTGGCGGATGGAAGGGGTCTTCATGCGAGAATCAATTCTCCCGGACGATGGCGCCGGATGGCAACGGCGAAACAACAGAAGGGGACCCGTAACTCGGTTTTTAAGAAAGTGGGGGAATCGTATCATATTCCGGGTGGGGCGTTGCGCGAAGGTCTGATGACGCCGGTGAGTTATCTGATAGAAGCAGACCCGGCCTGGTATGCCAGTGACCTTCGTCTTGATACCGGAGAGCTGAACTACTTCATCCATGACAAAGTGGTAGCCACTGAAGTGGTGAAGGAGCTGGTCCGACAGGAACGTGAGGCCGGGAAGATCAAAAAGCAGAAGATCAAA
>CAZBGM010000081.1:0-1592 GCA_964491505.1 uncultured Methanomicrobiaceae archaeon
AAAACGGATCCAGCGGGATTTGAACCCGCGTTATTGGGTTCGAAGCCCAATAGGATGTCCCCTACCCTATGGATCCACTCATATACTTCCTCTTTCAAGCTAGATAATGCTATAGAAGACTAGACTCCAAACAGCTCATAAACTGTATCAGATCATTAATGAGCGCAGCAGACCAATCTCTTCTCTATGATTTTATCTTCAGATGCAATATGTCATCTCCTTGCATCAAAAGAATTAATACTTCGCCCTTATAGTGAAGGCTCACAGCAGCCGGCATCATATGACCTTCGGTCTGCTGAAGATATTGTCCTAAAATCCGGTACCTGTACTTTAGTTCACACGCTTGAATGGGTGGAGCTCCCACTCTCACTTGCGGCGAAACTGATGTGCCGTTCATCGTTTGGGCGTCGGGGGGTTTTAATCGGAGGAGGATATGTTGACCCGGGATTTCGGGGGAATCTCACTCTCTGTCTGGTGAACATGGGAGAAGAAGATGTGAGACTCCAGAAAGGAGAAAGGGTGGTACAGATGATCTTCCATCAGGTTACCGGTTCAACTGATGGTTATGGGGGTCGATACCAGGACAGTGCGGGCACTGTGGGCGTAAGATTATAAGAAAGGAATTTTTGTTATTTTATCCAGAAGAGATCACTTGCATCGGGTGTTTTTCTCTCACCTGTTTTTTTTGCCAGAGTTTCTTTTTTTTGCTGAGCTTGGGGCCGTTCCGGTTTTTTAGCAGGTCTCGGTGCAGACTCAGGTCTTTCCGGAGCTTTGGTTCCAGCGATAATATCATGTTGTTCTGACGCTCGATTTGTGGCAACTGCTGATTTCTGGATCTTGAGGCGTTCCTGAGCGCGCTCCAGCATATCATCCCTCGGTGCCGGGGGCATCTGTGGGGTGTGGCGTACCTTCTCTGAAGACCTATTTTCCTGGCGTGTTGGGATGGGTGTTTGGACGTCAAACATCTTTCTCATGAGTGCACTGTCATCAGGCTTTGGAGCGGTGTTTTTTCCAATAGTGCTGAGTTCGTCGCGAGGTTTGGGAAATGTACTGCCTGGTGCCAGTGATCCACTCAGACCATCGTCTTTTGTTTTTGGAGAGGTACCGAGTTTAATGGAGCCACCATTAATTGCGGATTCATTTGGTTTTGGCGAGGTTCCAAGTTTAATTGACCTCCCATTAATTGCAGAATCATTAGCAGCTTTTCCGGAAGACATCCGAATCGAAGAATCACCAGAAAATATTTTATCATTTGCTCTGGGGATGCCTCCTTTCGTAAAAGAACCTTGTGAGAGTGACGAGTCATTCGGACGAGAACAAAAACTTGCTCCGCTCAGTGAAATCTTCTCACCAACCATGGCAGTCTGGCTCTCATTTTTTCGCTTCTGATAACGTTCAGAGGTTCGAACACCAAGGGAAGAATCATTTGGCTTGGAATTATTTCCGATGTCAGTCATCCGGGTTATCGATGCAACGGTCCGCTCATTGCGGGCCGGAACCACAATCTCAGGATCATGTACCTCTTTTTTTCCTGAGACAGGTTTGTCTTCATCATCCCTGGGTGAGAGCGTCAGAACATCGTCACGAAAATC
>CAZBGM010000081.1:1692-5981 GCA_964491505.1 uncultured Methanomicrobiaceae archaeon
TTTCTTGTATGATAGGTTCTCAGATTCAGGATACTTCATCTCATTGTCCTTCTCTTCTGGCTGATAGGGAGTTTTGTAGTTTTGTTCAGGGACAATCCATCCATCTGTATCAGGTTTTCCGGTATCTGCGTCAATGACCGGTTCTGCGACAATAATGGGCCCCGGAGACACTTCAACAGGATTATTACTTTTAATTTTTTCAATAAATATTTCAAAATCGTCGATGAGATCATCCTCAGTCAAATCGGAGTCTTCTGCCACGATATCAGGCGAAGAGAGACGAAGCAGGAGATCCGCTTCAGCCTGAATGCGTGCATCTTCGATCCTGTTCTCATCTTCTATACACTCGTTTTCCCATTCGTTTTTTAGTTCACGAAGTTCCTCGATCCTTGGAATATTTTTGATGCCCGAGAGCATGATGATGATGCCGACAAACCTGCTACTTTTAACGGGATAATCTCCTGAGCGCATCTCCAGTCCACTGATACTCGTATCGATCCATTTCCTGACTGTCTGGAATCCTTTCATTGAGAGTTCTTTTGAAGGTCCGGCAATCAACACCAGAGCTTTATCTGCACTGGTTATGTCACAGGGTACAGAAATATCTTCATACACTGCCTGTTTTGCCAGACTTACGATACGGGTTGCTTTCTTATGGGCATCCTCGGTGAAATAGGTCTTCGGCCGCCACTTCTCCAGAATATCTGAAAATCCCGGAGAAGTAGGCAGGCGTTCGACCGCGTACCCCAGTGCAGTGATACCGTTACCGGTGATTGTGTTGAGGATCTCTCCGGCATCCAGCACAATTTCGGCATTCTCCATCCCACCCGCCTCGTCGAATTCCCCGGCACGCAACAGCACGCCAATCTGGCGGGCAATCCGTTCATTTAAAAGTTTAAATTGATCACGGGGATTTTCCGGAAACCGTGGGATGTGATCTTTCCAGGCTTTTTTCTGTGCTCCTGTCGGATTCTCTTTTAGTTCCTCATCAGCGGCGTGATGATCCATTGCTACCTTGATCTTCCGGTACCAGGTGTCGTTGTCAAAAAGGAACACACCATCGGATATATCGAGAATCAGATCCAGATCATCAATGGCTTTTGATGCAACAGCCCGTCCTTCATGAAGGTATGGCAGGGTGCATATCGTAAAGACCGGTTCGATATACGCGGCCCGAAGTTCAGGAATCAGCACAGACATGGCATCGGTCAGTTGCCCGCCAAGTCCGGCAAAGAGCATAATTGCATCAAATTCACTGGTACTCTGATTCTGAATGACCCGCATAATCTCTTCGAAATCAAGGGTGGTATTAGTATCATACTGGATGGTCGGGTCGATCGACCGGTAGTTCATCCGTGCCTCTTTTGGGATAACACGGAGTTGTTGCATAGAGTTGGAGTCAGTATCTATCGTAACCGGCGTAACACAGTTGATCTGACTGCGGATGTCGTGATCGTAAAGATGGTCTACGATCCGCGATCCGCACCCTCCAAGTCCGATTGCAAGTATTCTCATAGTGTTCTGGTAAGGTCGTTTTTATGTGATTTGAGTTTCATTACTTCTCGTTTCAGAGAAAATTTCCTGAAGGCATGAAGTTTAGAATATTGAATGTGGCAGTTGTGTACATATAATTAAAACAATCATTTATAGTGTTCTCTCTTTTATAGCGCGCCACACCCTTTCAGATTTTATGAGTGGAATGGTTTTTCTCTGGTCTGGATGCTAAGTTTTGTGTTCGTTCTCTTCTTTTTAGATTATGAGGAAATCAAAAATCAGCGTAAAGAAAAGGAATCAGGTGAAACAAACCATATAGCACAAAATCATAATGTATTTAACAGTGAATGCGTTAACATTAGATGAGGTGAATTGACCTTGAGTTATGGTATTGAGTTTGTTCCTGGAAATGTCAATGTGAAGCAGGTAGTCAACTACTGCAAACTGGCAGAATCCAAGGATATTGATTTCGCGTGGATTACTAACCACTACAACAACCGCCACTGCTACCCAACCCTTGCCGCTATCGCACAGGCAACAGATAGTCTCAAAATGGGACCGGGTATAATGAACACCTTTACCGACACACCGGCAGCAATTGCTTCCTTTATGTGCACCCTGAACGAAATTTCAGACGGACGCGCAGTGCTCGGTATTGGGCCAGGTGACCTTTCAACACTCCCGAAACTTGCAATTGATACAGCAAAACCTGTTGCACGCCTGAAGGAGGGTGTCCAGCAGATTAAAGCACTTTGTGCAGGTGAAGAAGTCAAGAAGACCGGTAACATGGAATTCTTCGACTATGACGGCGCAAAGCTGACCGGTGTGAACCTGCCTGCAAAGAAGAAGCAGATTCCAACCTATATCGGTGCACAGGGCCCTAAGATGCTTGCACTTTCCGGTGAGATCGGCGATGGAGCACTTATCAACGCATCTAACCCGAAAGACTTCGAGATTGCTATCCCGCTCATTAAAGCTGCATGTGACGCAGTCGATGAGAAGAAGTTCAAGAAGTTCGATGTTGGTGCCTACACCGCTATGTCGATCGACCAGTCTGAGAAGAAGGCACGCAAAGCAGCAAAGATTGTTGCAGCGTTCATTGCAGCAGGATCACCCCCACCACTGCTTCAGCGCCACGGCCTTGATCTCGACAACGTCGCAAAGATCAAGGAGGCTCTCGGACGCTTTGACTTTGGTACCGTTAGCGGTCTCGTTGGTGACGCTGAGATTGACGCATTCACCATTGCAGGTACCCCTGAAATGGTTAAGGAGAAGTGCGACAACCTTACATCATCTGGTGTTACCCAGATCGTCTTCGGCTCACCACTTGGTCCTGACATGACCAACTCTATCCGTCTGCTTGGCAAGTACGTTATCTGAGCCCGGATACAATATCCAAACATTTTTTCCTTTTTACGTCAGTCTTTTTCTGTAGGATTCATCTCTACCTTTACGGATAGTTATCTGGAGATTTAATCCCGGAGTGGAAGTTTTTAATGACTATATTGTGGACCGAATCAACTGACAAATCAGGTGTCAGATTTCGTGAGGAGCTTGCTACGGGCATTCGCTGTCGTATCAGCACAACGCGAAATGAACGGATGATCAACCGTCCTGAACGTCCGTCTTACGATTCAGATTTGGTTCCCTGTCCGTTCTGTCCTGAACGGGTGTGCACTGAGACGCCAGTTTTTCCTGACGGTACCCGGATAATAATTGGTGAGAGTGTAACATTTCCAAACCTCTATCCTTTTGCACATCGCCATGTCGTCACTGTCATTACCCGTGAGCACAATCCGGTGGCGTTTACGATACAACAGATTAGGGATGCACTCTCTGGCCAGGTACGGGCTCTTTCGACCGGTGAAGGGTATCCTGCAATTAACTGGAACTATCTCCCGTCTGCAGGGGCAAGTATGGTCCATCCACATATGCAGGGAATTGCTGATTCGATGCCATCATTTCTGACAGAACGGTATCTTCAGGCAGGGAGAGATTTTCATAAAAATAATAAAATAAACTATTGGGAATATCTTCGTGAAAAGGAAGAGAGCTCGCCCCGTTATCTTTTTGGTGATGAGATCTGCTGGTGTGCCGCGCCGGTGCCTATTGGTGAAAAAGAGATTCGGGGATATCTTCCTATCGCAACGATAGAAGAGTTTGAAGCATATCTCGAACCGGCAGCAGACGGTATTCTTCGGGTTATCAGGTTATTTGAGTCTATGGGTTCTTTTGCTTTTAATATGGCAATCCGTTTTGACTGTGCGAAAAATGATAATTCGTTCCGGGCATTTCTATCTATGATTGCCCGGATAAATCCGAATCCGAAATCAACTTCAGATTCTGCGTTTATGGAACGAATGCATTTTGAACCAGTTGTCATGACCCTGCCTGAACAATTGGGAGAAATGTACAGAACAGCAGGTAGGTGAAATTTTTCGGTTTATTGGCCCTGAATATATAATTACGTTTACCAAAGAGCAGAATTGTATCTGGTTATAGTAAAAATATGCTAAATATGATACTTTTCCAAAAAAATCGATTTTAGAATATCTGTGTGAATCCGTAACGTTTGTAACCAGAAAAAGGACGTCTGTATTCTTATGAGATTGTGGGCTAACTGAGAATTTATAATATGGTTCTTTCATCTTATTCGATAAAGAGCAATTTGTTTTTAAGCGGTTAAAAAATTAAAAATTGAGGCATTGTCTTTCACTCCAAACATCTGCAATATTCCTGAAACCCAACTTTGCCACTTCACACAAATCCTTCAGATTGTGGAAAAATATAATTTG
>CAZBGM010000082.1:0-5956 GCA_964491505.1 uncultured Methanomicrobiaceae archaeon
CGGTTCTTCCGGTGCGTGAAGTGTAAGTTTACGTGGCGTGAGTACGACTGAAAATAATAATCCATTTTTTTAAATATTATTCAGGCGAATCCTCAGGTGAGAGATTATTATTCTTATTGGGGATCTTAAAGAACAATGATAACTGAAATTAAAACCATCATTCAGTCTCATTTAAAACAGATTCTTTCTGTTTTGGGTTTGTTCATTCTTCTTTATGTATTATACAATGCCAATCTTCTCGAGAATCTATCGGTTTTTTCTTCAATAAATCTCTTTTTTCTTGCCATCGCTTTTCTTTTCTCTCTGCTTAACATCGTTCTCAAAGTGTATAGGTGGAAATATCTAAGTGCGAATTATGGCAAGAATCTGACGATGTATGATGCCTCACTGGTTACCATTTCCAGTTTTTTTTATGCAAATATCACGCCAGGGAAAATTGGTGATCTGTTCAAAGCTTATTACATGAATAAGAAGCATCAGTTAAGATATATCTCAGGGATATCAATGCTTTTTTATGAGCGATTTTTTGAACTTGTTATTTTGTTGATAGTAGCATTTTCAGTAGTTTTATTCCTGGAAATTGATTCCAACACCCTTCTGGTGCTTGCAGTTACCTTCATTCTCCTTTTAGGATTGGTAGTTTTTTATCTAAAGTCAGATTTTATTCTTGAAAAAATTGAACGTTTCGCTGACCGGTATGTTGCAAAATATACTCCAGGAGAAGAGAAACTCCGGCTAGAAAAATTACCTTCAGTGAAAATCATGGCAATTTTTGTTATTACATTTTTTTCATTGGTAATGGAATTTGTCAGACTGTGGTTTGTTGCACTGTCCTTTGGATTTACTGTGGATTTTTTTATGCTTTCATCATTTTTTTGCATATCAATTCTCTTTGGGCTTATATCCCAAATCCCTCTAGGTATTGGAATAACAGAAGGTTCTCTGATATTTTTTATTGAAAAGTTAGGAGTGCCTTCTCCGGTAGCATCGGCCATTGTTATCGTAGACAGAATTATCTCGATGTACTTTTCACTCATTATTGGATACGTTTTCTCGAAGCTGGCACTTGATTCTGTAGAGGAGTTTTCTATATGATTTCGATAATTATTCCAATATATAATGAGGAGCAAAATATCGTACACTACCATGAACGTTTATTCAGTGAAACAGATGAAATATCTAAAAAAAATAATGTAACTTTCGAATATATTTTCGTTGACGATGGAAGTGCAGACCAGTCTGTGCACAATCTAAACACCATTATTAAGAGTAGATCTGACTGCCATCTCATTAGACATGATAAAAACAGAGGGATGGGTGCTGCCATTAAGACCGGTTTTGCACATGCATCCGGAGACTGTTATATCACAATGGATTCAGATCTGACATTTCGGCCTTCTGATATTCAGAAATTACTTGAGGGTTATAAAAAATCTAAAACGGATTGTGTTTCCGGTTCGCCCTATCTTGACCCCGGACTTATGGATACGGTGCCGATTGTAAGGAAAATACCCAGTTATTGTGTAAATTTCTTATACAGATTACTACTGAAAGAAAAGATTACCTGTGTAAGTCCTATCTTTCGGTTATACCGGGCTGAAATTATCAAAGCACTTTCAATACAGAGCAATGACTTCAGCATAAATGCAGAGATCATCTCAAAATTATTAATTCAGGGTAAAACAGTCCTGGAAGTACCGGTTGAACTTCACACCCGTGATTTTGGAGAATCAAAAATCAACACCCTGAAAGAAGTAAAGAATAATATTAAGATTTTAATTAAGATTTTTAAGGTAAAATATTTTAGAACGCCGTGGGCTTAATCTCCTCTTTTTGCAAATAAATCAATACCAGTATATTTACCGACATACTGAGTGTTATCCTGTAACCATCGAACAGCATCCCCTTCAGGATTCTGTGCCATAATGTCCCAGGTAACAGCATAATAAGCAGTACTTCCATTACCTGTAATTTCTAACGTTTTTGCCAGTTCTGAACCGTTATTTGCTCCAGATAATATCGTTTGATCAGAGGCATTTGAGTAATAATAGTCAAAGGGCAGTTTCATGTAATCAGGCACAAGAACAATAACATCGTCAGGAACCGTTGTATCCGTAATCAGTTCTGAAAAACCACGCCAGTCATTTTTTGAGAAACCGGAATAATATGTTGAAATGAAGGGTATTGTCAGTAAAAATAACAGTAGCACCAGGACCACACTGACATGGAATCTGTTGAGAGATTTTGGAATCCAGTATAATGAACAACTCATCCCTACAAAGAAAAGGGGTAAGAGAATGATGATGAATCTTGGATTCCATGGCATGATATTTGCGAGCATCACACTCAGAACCAAAGTTCCGAATACAACCAGCAACAACAACCCTGCAGCTTCTTTTTTTGAGTGAAGACAGAGACCAATTAACCCGGCAATAAATAATAAGACAAAAACAAATGCCATAATCTCACTGCTATTTGACAGTGAGACAAGAGAACCTGTTATTACATTAAATCCACTTAAACCGAATGTTGGTTCTCCTGAAGTCCGTTTGAAAAACAACCCAATAGTGACGATAATCAACGGCAATGAAAGAATAATAAATGACAGAACGGAATAGATGAAATTTTTTATCTCTTCTTTATTATCGCTGACATTTTTATCCTTAATTTTTACAGCCAGTTTTATCAGAGCATACAGATACAAAAATGCCAGAGGTATTAGCACATAAAAATGTGACCAAAAGGCAAGTGCTGATAATATGCCAAATACAATCCACCAGCACCTCCCTTTGTTTTCAATTGCCCAGATATAAGTCAGAAATGCAAGTGAAAAGAAAAAAGTAACCAGTGTATAGGCGCGTGCTTCCTGTGAATAATAAATATGATAGGAAGAGAAACTGACCAGAGCCGCAGCAATAAGCCCCCCGCATTCATCCAGATACTCTCTGCCAATAAGATAAACAACAGGAATCGTTAATGTACCCATGAGTGCCGGAATAAAACGCAATACCCACTCGCTGTTACCGACTATGAGCATAGCATGTTCCAGATAATAGAACAATGGAGGATTGAATTCACCACCGGCAGTTGTTTCCCAAATACCTATAATTGAACGCTGGGCGAAATCAAGAGTTGCACCTTCATCCAGCCAGAGAGAATTGAATTCGAGGTGATAAAACCTTAATATAAGCCCAAAAAGTGTCAATAAAATAAGAATCTGTGCGTAGTGATTATAACGAAGAATATTTATGATATTTTCTGAAGACAGATCAGTTCTTGAATGAATTGAGTATTGTATACAATTATTTTCATCTCCCTTTGTTAATTTCTGACGATTTTTTGAGGTTTTTTTCTTTTTTTTCACCATGCCAATCAATCAATTGTCAGTTTTTTCAATTAATAATACCTCTTATTTCTTCTCTCTCCCCCATTCCTATGATATATTTGTCCCTGATCCATCCTTTTCGAATGATATCACTCTCTCACAAATCTTCACAATCTGTTCACCGGCAGTTCCGTCACCGAAAGGATTTTTCCAGCTCTCTCTTGGTCGATTCAACATCTCCCGGACTGCACATCTCATTTTTTCCGGATCTGTTCCGGCGAGCAAATTCGCACCGACCTCTACAGTCTCCGGCCTTTCAGTATTCTCACGCAGTGTCACACACGGCGTTCCCAGAATACAGGATTCCTCTTGTAAACCCCCTGAATCGGTTAGGACGCAAGAAGCATGAGTTAAGAGCTGTAGAAATTCCAGATATCCTACTGGCTGGCATATCCTGATGGGATTCGGAACATCATTCCCGTCCACTCCAATCTCAAATTTCTCTCCAGACATCAATTCAGGCATAATACCAAAACTTTCCATCATCTTTCGGGTTCGAGGATGCATCGGGAAGACAACTGGCAGACCATACTCCTGTGAAATCAAGAGAAGACCCTCGAAAATACCAGAAAGGCGCTCTACGTCATCCACATTCTCAGCCCTATGGGCTGTTACCAGAAAATAGCCTCCATCAGAAAGCCTCATCTCATTAAGTATATCACAGCTCCACTCTGATAGCTCACGATTCTGTAAAACTGCATCCACCACAGTATTGCCCGTCACTACGATTTTTTCATTAGAAATACCTTCACTCAGCAGATGTTGCCGGGATCTATTAGTAGGGGCGAACAAGTAATCAGAGATGTGGTCAGTGAGTACACGGTTGATCTCCTCTGGCATCATACGGTCAAAACTCCGAAGTCCAGCCTCAACATGCCCGACTTTGATGTGAAGTTTTACCGCAGCTAACGCTCCGGCGAGAACAGTATTCGTATCTCCTTGGACAAGCACAACATCCGTCTCTTCACTGAGGAGGACTTCCTCAATTCCAGCAAGAATTTTTCCCGTCTGTTCACCCTGCCTCCCTGATCCAGCGTCCAGATTATACTTCGGGACTGGTAATTTCAGCTCTTCAAAAAACGATTTGTCCATTTCATAGGAGTAATGCTGCCCAGTATGCAGAATGAAATAATCTACACAGGATGCCTCACAGGCCCGAATAACCGGGGACATCTTGATTATCTCAGGGCGGGTGCCCAATATTATAGCAATCATAACATAATCAGGAAAATAAGTTTGATTTTCTTTCGTATGAGTGTTCGTATATCCTAATCAACAATTATTAGAAAAGCTAGATAATAAACCCACGCGGATAATTCATAACCATGTCCAGCAAATATCATGCTGTGATTGCTTCTGCTATACAACGTATTTTTAAAATTGATCCCATCCAGCGTCAAAGCCTGATTTCACTCACCAATCTCATAGTTATAACTGGCGTCGGTTTCCTCTCAACAATGTATTTTGCCCATGTCCTCGGGCCTGCTGTATACGGAGCCTACTCACTCTTTCTTGCATACTTTTTTATGTTCAACCTGATTGCGGAAGGAGGCCTGAGTCACGCTGCAGTGAAACGAATCTCAGAGGGTGTCGAACAGAACAAATACTTCTCTGCCTACTCATTTATGAGGATTTGCCTCTGCATTCTTTCGCTTGTGATTCTTTTTTTATTCCGGGATCTGTTCATTGATCTAAACACTACCGGTCTCTTCCCATTCCTGTATCTAGCAATACTCGTGACCTGTTTTAACAATATATTTAGCACTGCTGTATACGGTCTGCAGAAAGTCGGCGTTCAGCAGACAGCATCAATGTTCAATGAAATTGTACGAATTATAATACAGGTATTGGCGGTTTTTCTCGGCTTTGCCGCATTCGGACTTGCCGGAGGATTTGTTACAGGATTTATCATCGGTGGTATTCTCTGCATACCTTTTAATTCATTAAGGCTTGAAAAATTTTCTAAACCCCACGTCGTTGGACTCTTCACCTTCTCAATCTGGATTTTCTTATCAAGTGTCGGCTCAACAATTTTCGGCTATACCGATCGCATTCTCATCGGCTACTTCATGACCAACACCGAAGTAGGAATTTACAGCATAGTTTTCCAGTTCACCGCAGCAGCAACCTTCACAACGATTGCCCTCCAGACAACCCTCTTCCCAAAATTTAGCAACATGTCAGCAACCGGTACCCTCAACAAAATATCACCACTCCTCTCCCGGGCCTTCACTTATTCCCTCTTACTCGCCGTCCCGGTCTGCATCGGCGGATGGCTTTTGGGCGAACGTCTGCTCTATTTCTTTTATGGTTCAGACTTCTCCAGTGGTGCCCCGGTCCTTACCATCATCCTATTGATGCAGATCTTCAATGTTTTCATGTTCCTCCAGACCATGACCTTAAATGCGATCAATAAGCCAAAGTTTGCATTCTACGTAACAGCCATTTCAGCAACCTTAAACGTCATCCTCAATCTTCTGTTGATCCCACTTTTTGGCATCATCGGAGCAGCACTCGCCACGCTCTTTACCATGGGACTGAACGCAATTCTCGCCTACATCGTCCTAAAAA
>CAZBGM010000083.1:0-3850 GCA_964491505.1 uncultured Methanomicrobiaceae archaeon
GCTGATTTTCTGAACTGACTCGTCAGGCATACATTACATTCAGGAGAAATTTATGAACCGTCAGATAGAAAACCGATATGTGCTCCGGTGTATCGAAGGAGCAGTAGTGGGATGGAGTGATACCATCAGGCATTTTTTTGTTTTCCCTTCTCCTATCATCCCAATGTTTCATAATGGTGAAATTCTCGTTTGTTCCATAGGTGTAGCGCCCGGGTTTCTGAAAAATTACCGGGAATGGAGAAGCTTCAAAAGAAAACTATTAGGTGGTTCAAATTAATTCGCCCTGATTTCTCACTCCGCTTTTACGCAAGTAATACTATAGCATATAAAAAGGAAATATTAAAACAACCGTTACCTCTTTTGGTAACCGGGTGAATTTATGGAAGATAATCAGCCAGATGATGACAGGATTATCATCAAAGCAAATAATATTTACAAAATTTTTGGGTCAAAACCTTCAAAGGTACTAAAATATCTCGACAGAAATTGTTCCAAAGATGAAATTCGTGAAAAAACTAATCATATTGTTGCATTAAATAACGTCTCTTTTGAAGTTTATGAGGGTGAAACCTTTGTTATTATGGGTCTTTCAGGCTCCGGGAAATCAACAATTCTTCGGTGTATAAACCGCCTTATCGATCCGACCAAAGGAACGATCACGATCAAAGATCACGACATCACCGCCATGAACGATGAAGAACTCATTCAGGCACGGCGGCACCTTATGGGCATGGTTTTCCAGAATTTTGCCTTGCTCCCTCACAGAACAATACTCGATAATGTTGCATTCGGGCTTGAGGTTCAGGGCATAAAAGAGGAAAAACGGTACACACAGGCCGAAGAAGCCCTGTCTCTTGTCGGACTCGAAGGATATGGTGAGAGTTATCCGGATCAGATGTCAGGCGGTATGAAACAGCGGGTTGGTCTGGCACGGGCACTTGCCAGTTCGCCTGATATTCTCCTCATGGATGAAGCATTTTCTGCCCTTGATCCGCTCATCAGGCGGGATATGCAGGATGAACTCATAGAACTCAGGGAACGGCTCAACAAAACCATTATTTTTGTCACCCATGACCTCGATGAAGCGTTGAAACTTGGCGATCGGATTGCTCTGATGAAAGACGGCGCTATCATTCAGGTAGGAACGCCCGAAGAAATTCTTACCAATCCTGAAAACGCCTACGTTGAGCGGTTTGTTGAAGACGTTGATATGACAAGGGTTCTGAGTGCCAAAGATATCATGAAAAAACCGGAACCACTTATCCTGATTCGTGACGGACCTCACGTTGCCCTGCACCTGATGCAGGAATACGGGATATCAAGTGTCTTTGTTGTCGGAAGAAACCGTGTCCTTGAAGGCCTGATTATGGTAGACGATGCTGTCCGGGCATTAAAAGAGAAAAAGACCATCAGTGAAGTGTTGATACGTGATATTCCGGTGATAAACCTTGAAGAACCAGTCAGTGATATCATCCCCATGATAGCCGACATCCAGTACCCGGTTGCCGTCGTAAATGATGAGAAGAAACTGAAGGGAATCATCGTCCGTGGCACAGTTCTTGCGGCAATAGGCAGAAAGGAGACTGATGCATAATGGCTGATACTTCCGCAATACCCAAAATACCGCTCGGAGATGCTGTAGAAGCCATCGTTGACTGGATGAAGGCAAATCTTGGATGGCTTCTGGATGGTATAACCGCGGTCCTTGATGCTTTCATTAACGCCGCCTTATTTGTACTGACGGTTATTCCGCCGGTTCTTATGATCCTGATCGTATCCGGATTAATGTACTTCCTTGTCAGAAGAAAGGCGAAATTTATGGGGCTAAATACATCACTTTCAACCAGAAATGGCCTGAAACTCCTTCAGCTCCCCATCATGACGGTGTTGTGCCTGCTGTTAATCTGGGATCTCAGGTTGTGGCCGGAGACTATGGAGACTCTGTCACTGGTCATTGTCGGAGCGACGATCTCACTTGTCATCGGTGTTCCCATCGGGATTCTTTCTGCCAAAAACCCAAAACTTCAGGCTTTCATGAGAATTTTCCTCGATTTCATGCAGACCATGCCTTCCTTTGTATACCTGATTCCTGCTATCATCTTCTTCGGACTCGGAGAAGTCCCAGGTGTTATCGCAACCGTTATCTTTGCCATGCCACCGGCAATCCGACTGACCGAACTCGGTATCAGGCAGATACCAAAAGAGCTCGTTGAGGTTGCCGATGCATTCGGTGCAACGCCGGTTCAGAAACTGATAAAGGTTGAACTTCCGGTTGCCCTCCCGACCATTATGGCCGGAGTCAATCAGTGTATCATGCTTGCCCTTTCAATGACGGTTATCGCATCCATGATTGGAGCCGGAGGACTTGGGTATCAGGTACTCTACGGCATTCAGAGGGTTGATATCGGGACCGGATTTGAAGCCGGACTTGCCATTGTGATTATTGCAATTATCCTTGACAGGCTCACACAGAATATTGTCATTGTCAGAGAACAGAAAGGATAACTATATATATTGTTTTTTTTGTACAGTTAACTCATAAGCTCGTTTTTTGCCCCTTTTGGTAAAATAATCGTGTTTTGGTCGTGTTTAGATGAATTTATTTAACAAAACAGTTGTCCTAGTCGCTCTGATTGGCATTGCAATGGTTATGGTTGCAGGATGTGCCGATCAGGGGACACAGGCAGCAGAAAAAGGGAAAATAATCGGAATAGAGCCGGGCGCAGGCATAATGATGATGTCTGAGAAGGCCATCGAAGATTATGGCCTTGACTTCGATCTGGTAGCCAGCAGCAGTGCGGGAATGGCATCTGAACTTACCAAGGCAATTGGTGAAGAGAAATGGGTTGTCGTTACCGGATGGACACCACACTGGAAATTTGCACGTTATGACCTCAAGTACCTTGACGATCCAAAGGGCGTCTATGGTGGAGAGGAATACATCGCAACGCTGTCCCGGGTAGGTCTTTCAGATGACAGCCCTGATCTGTATTCAGTCATTAAACGTTTCTACTGGACTCCGGAAGACATGGCATCAGTCATGCTCAATGTCGAAGGTGGCATGACGCCGGAAGATGCAGCAGCAAAATGGATTGCAGACAACCCTGAGACCGTCACCGAATGGATTGGCGGCGTTTCTTCTGACGGTGAGAAAGTTACCATCGGCTATGTTCTCTGGGATTCCGAGATTGCCAGCACAACCGTTATTCAGCAGGTTCTGGAACAGGCAGGATTTAATGTTGACACCTCTGCTGTGGATGCCGGTCCTCTGTATCAGGCTGTTGCAGACGGTGATGTTGACTTTACCATTTCATCATGGCTTCCGGCAACCCATAAGGTCTACCTGGACAAGTATGAGGGTAAGATTGTGGTAGTCGGAAAGAACCTCGAAGGCGCAAAAGTTGGCCTTGTTGTTCCTACCTATGTGACCATTGACTCAATTGATGAGCTCAACAGCGTCAAAGAGAAGTTTGCATAAACGTATGTATGATGTAAATCACGTTGTGATTTATCATCAAACAGTGCCTGAAACATTTGTTTCATGCACGTTTTTTTAAAGGATGGTCCCAACCGGGTCTCCTTTTTTAATCAGTCTGAAAAACGTAGCCTCAGGATCAATTTTGTGCTTTCAATGGTTTGTTTTTCCATCTGAATCCTATCGTTGTTCTCCCGGCTGATAAAATTTCATAAAACCGGGAAATTTGAGACGTTCACTCTTATCTCTGCGTTCATACTTCAGTCCAGGCCATTTTTTTGTTTGAAAACATTTTCCTAGCAGCCTGTGTGCGATGAAGAAGGCGTGCGGGAGGTGGCCGGGCGAAGGTGTTAAGGAATTCCACAGCCGGAACCC
>CAZBGM010000083.1:3950-5935 GCA_964491505.1 uncultured Methanomicrobiaceae archaeon
TAGGTACATCCCGGATACCAGAGATTCTCAAAGAGTATTTTTACAGGGGATTCCCTACCGGGAAAGGAGCTGACCAGATTGTTCAGGAAGACCGCCGCCTCCTGAAGTACTTCAGCATCCTGTAATCCGTATTGATACGTAAATAATTCTTCCGGCAATGAATACGAGAGATGAAAAACGGCATAGGAAGCACCCAGATGAGCAGCATTTGCCAGCTGAAGACGAAGACCGTTGTAGAGTTCTTCGAGCGTTGTGCAGACATAGAACGAGGAGTCAAATTTTTTTCTGCTCTCTGCCTCATCCAGATGCATCAGTTCAAGCCACCCTGAGTGAAACGGGAGGTGAACCCCTCTTATAAGACCTGCCGGAATATCAGATGGCAGGGGTTCATACCCGGTATAAAGCTCAATACCCTCCAGATGATGATCCTGGCAGAAGTCTTCGACGCCCTCCCATTTCCCATCAAAACAGGTGCGATCCCAAGGATAGATGGTTACATTAATGAGTTCTTCACAGATAGTTCCGGGAATCATGCTTCACTAAATATTATGCGGCATTTTACTTATAACAAATTTAATTTATCTAGCCCGGTAAATTAATACCTACGATTTGATGAAAACAAAAAATATTCTTGTTTTGGCTATTCTCTGTATTCTTTCAGTGATTAGTATTCTCATCTCAATATGCATGGGTCCCACATCGGTTCCTCTTGCTGCGATTTTTCCCTTTCTGCCAAACACCGGAACTATTGATGCAACCGCTCAGATGATTGTCTTTGATGTTCGCCTTCCCCGGATTCTTTCAGCGTTTCTGGTCGGCTGTGGTCTTGCTGTTGCTGGTGCGGCGATGCAGGGTTTGTTCAAAAATTCTATGGCAGATCCCTATATTATCGGCACTTCCTCTGGCGGTGCACTCGGCGCTGCTATAGCAATTGTCATTTTTGGCGGATTGTTCCTGCCAGTCTTTGCCTTTGTTGGTGCAACCGGTGCAACGTTTCTGGTCTATATCGTTTCGACCAAGAAAGGACGTGCCCCCGTTGAAACGCTCCTCTTATCCGGTATTGCGCTCTCCATGTTCTTCTCGTCGATCCTTTCATTTCTGATGTATAATGCCGGGAAAAGTCTGCATCAGATTATGTTCTGGCTCATGGGAGGATTCTGGAATGTGGGATGGCCGGATGTTTATATTGGCATTCTCATTCTGGTTGGCTGCGTAATAATCGTTGCCTTCTCCCGTGATCTCAATATTCTCTCACTGGGTGAAGATGATGCATTCAGTCTTGGCGTCAACGTTGAACAGCTCAAAAAAATTCTGCTGTTTCTGAGTTCTTTTATCGCCGGAATTGCTGTTTCTATCGCTGGTGCTATTGGTTTTATCGGACTCATTACCCCGCATATCATTCGTCTGATCGTAGGTCCTGATCATCGGATTCTTATTCCAACCTCCTTTCTGGCCGGTGGACTCTTCCTGTTGTGGGCCGATAATCTTACACGGACCTTCTTTAATGAGATGCCGGTCGGGATTATTACTGCCTTTGTCGGGGCTCCGTTCTTTTTGTATCTACTCAGAATGAGGATGAAGACATGATCGATGTTTCTGACCTTTCAGTCGGGTATGGTGCCGAAGCGATCATAGAGCATATCTCCATGCATGCGGACAAAAATATGTCCGTTGGCATTATCGGACCGAATGGATCAGGAAAAACAACTCTGTTAAAGGCAATCAGCAACATTCTTGAACCATATTCCGGAACGGTGCAGATTGACGGGGAAGATATTACTTCATTTTCTGCAAGAAATCTTGCACACACTATGGGCGTCGTTCCACAGGAGACCGCTATCTCCTTTGATTATTCGGTTTCAGACATTGTCATGATGGGTCGCCATTCCTATATTGGGCGTTTCAGTTCCGAATCTCCTGAAGATCGCAGAATTGCCCAGGCTGCAATGGAAACCTGCAATATTACTCAGTTTGCTGACCGGTCG
>CAZBGM010000084.1:0-5768 GCA_964491505.1 uncultured Methanomicrobiaceae archaeon
GCGTGGCGCCGTATGGGTGATAACCTCATCCTGCATCACCAGCACATCAACCGCTTCTGCCGGATACTTCAGGTGCCCGCCTTTAACGATTACAGACTCTGCTCCCAACGATCGGATTACTTCCCCGGCCTGAACCATCTCCTCCTGCGTCCTGATGAGATCCATGCCAGATAGTATCGCAGCCTCAGCCAGATTCGGGGTGACAATGGCAGCACGAGGGATGAGTTGACTAATAAGTGCCTCAACAGCATCCTCTTCCAGCAAACGCCTACCGCTAGTGGCGACCATAACCGGATCCACAATGAGTTGAATATCACGCGGCAACGTGTCTGCGACAGCGCTGATACAGGCTGCTGAACCAAGCATCCCTGTTTTACAGGCCCGGATCTTGTTATCGGCTAACACTGCCATAATCTGGGCAGAAACCGCTTCAGGAGGCATCTGCCAGATACCACTAATGCCAGTTGTATTCTGGGCGGTTACGGCAGTAACAACCGATGTTCCCCAGACACCAAAGTGGGTAAACGTCCTGAGATCAGCCTGAATCCCAGCGCCGCCTGACGAATCTGACCCGGCAATTGTGCATGCGCAGGGAAGTGGTGTGAGTGCCATAATCGTACAGTACTATAGTCGCTGACCAGATTACTTGGTTGCCTTTTTAGCAGAACAGTGCGAAACCCTTGGTATGGATGTCGAGGAGTTTGCCAGACGGCACCTTGGTCAAGGCACCCCGGGGCCTGAAACAGCAGCGTTGCTGGCCGGGCGAATCCGTGAGATAAAAAACTGTACCCCGGACTATGCACTCCGATTTGCGGAGGCAGTCGTTGAAGAAGTCCTGAACACCACCGATATTGAGAGTGATTTTGTTTCGTATCTTCCTTCAGGGGTCAGCATGGGAGAATTTGGTGTTGGTTCACGGGGAAGTGGTGACTTCTTTGCGCACCGCCAGTTTCCCAAAATTATCGGCAAAAAAGACGTCTCGGTCGGCGTGGATGAAATGGACGACGCCGGTGCGGTCGAGGCGGATGGAAAATATATCATCACCACAGTGGATGGGATGCACTCACGCCTCTCCGACTTCCCTTTCCTTGCCGGGTTTCACGTAACCCGCGCAACCCTGCGGGACTGTTATGTCATGGGAGCAATGCCAGTTGCCCTGCTTTCCGACATCCATGTGGCAGATGATGGCGATGTGGCTAAAATATTTGAATATACAGCTGGCATTTCTGCCGTCGCCGATGCGATGCAGGTGCCACTGGTCACCGGTTCCACGCTCCGGATCGGTGGCGACATGGTGCTTGGGGATCGGATGACAGGATGTGTTGGAGCCGTAGGTGTCGCTGAACATCTCACCGATCGTAAGAGCACGCAGGCAGGCGATGTGCTCCTGATGACCGAGGGCGCTGGCGGCGGAACAATTGCAACTGCCGCCCTGTACTCGGGATTTCCTGAAGTTGTGGATAAAACAATCAACCTTTCCTTCCTGAAAGCCTGTGAGGCACTCATTGGAAGCGATGTTCTAAATCGTGTCCACACCATGACGGATGTCACAAACGGGGGACTACGCGGCGATGTCTATGAAATGGCAGAAACTGCAGACTGTCGGATTATCGTTGAAGAAGAGAATCTCCGTTCCCTTGTCGAACCTGAAGTGCTGGCAATGCTGGACGCTCTTGACATCGACTATCTGGGAGTTTCTCTCGATGCCTTGCTCGTAGTCGCACCACCCGATGTCGCCGACGAAATTATTGAAATTGTTGCATCAGTCGGCATCAGAATGGCCCGGATCGGCTTTGTCGAAGAAGGTGCTGCCGAACCATTACTCAGGACAGCAGAGGGAGATGTTGACTTTGTGCCCCGTTTCAGGGAATCGGCTTACACTCCGGTTAAGAAAGTTGTCGATACCCAAATGTCCGACTTTGACGTAATGAAAGAAGCGGTGGAAGCGGCGGCAGATCGGGCAGTTGCGAAAAAAGAACGTGTGTTGGAATATCTTCAACAAAAAATTCAGTAGAAATAAATTTATTTTTTTGAAACTTTTTTCTTCCTCGCTTTTTATCTCCGGCTTAAATGCTTACTCAGACCGGCTGGAAAATTTCAGTCACGATGCGGGAGAGCATCGCATGAATCTGCACAAACTCATTCCCCGCACTTAACAGAGCAACATCAGCTGATCCCAGTATCAGGGCGATCCGTTTATCGTTATACTCTTTCTTCGTCACATCTCTGAGTTCTTCAATCACTTCCCGTCCACTCAGACCGTAGTCAATCATCAGCGATTCTGCAGCACTTTTTGCCCCGGCAAGATTTCCGGCACGGAGTAGTGCAAAGAGTTTGCCGGTCAGAACCATCGTCTCGGTGTTCAGCAGATCACTCAGTTCACACTGACCTTTCTGCTGGGCAAGCACCTGAAGATAGAGCGTTGCTTTCCGAAGGTCACCTTCTGCCGCAGTAATCACATAATCGCATTCTTCTTTCGGCATCAGGGTTTCGTCAATCCCTTCTTTCTCACATATTTTCTCAAGAGTGTGCCGGGCGGTCTCATCCTCAACAGGCACAAAAAAGAGCGGCAGACAGCGTGAACTAATAGCAGGAATCATTGCGCTGGTGCTTGAAACGATGAAAATAAAGCGGCAGGTATTGCTATATCGCTCCATAATCCGGCGGAGTGCCTGCTGAGCCTCAAAGGTAAGGGCATCGGCTTCTTCAAAGACGAGGAGCTTGAAATCTGCCTCAAAAGGACGCATTGAGGCATACCATTTGATGATATGCTTTACATTTGCGATCAGGCTGAGATTATTTTTGAACAGGTGCACAAACCGTTCATCATCTTTGAGATATTGTTTGCCTGACCTGAAAAGATCCCCCGTCTGAAGGAACGTCGTGTTCTCTTTCCAGTGTTCACCATAGAGCATTCGTGCCATACACTCAACGGCGGCACTCTTTCCGGTTCCATGCGGTCCGGCAATGAGCAGGTGTGGCACATTCTTTTTGCGTGCGAAGGAGGCCATGTGAGCCGTCATCTGCTCCTGTCCGGCAATCTCCTCAAAACGTTTTGGGCGGTATTTTTCAGTCCAGAGCACGGTCAATCACATTTTTAATGGTTATAAGTGCATCCCGCAGGATTTCTTTGTTATCGTATTCACGCAGAAGAGTAGTAAATCTGTCTCTATTCCCTTCACGACAGAACTCTGTGATCTGCGGTAGTGCCCGGGTCAGTTCATCGACAATCGTGACATCAGCAGTCTGTGAAGTCCGTGAAAGTGGGTTGAGATCTATCGTAATAACGGTTTTTCCCATCTTTTTGAGGGCTTCACACCGGTCACCATCCTCAAGAGGCACCAGGACAACATCAGCAGCAAAAATCCCGTCTGGCAGACAGAGCGCCCGGTCGTGTGAGAGCGGAATGAAGCGTTCTGCAGTCCCGGAAAGAACGTTAACACCTGCATCTTCAAGCCGTGAGGTGATAAGCTGCATGCGCTTTTCCGTGCGGTGGAATAAATTTACTTCAACCGCAGCACCACTTGCCCGCTGTAAATCACCAATCGCTGAAGCAGCAAGTGCTGCCGTATTGCCATTAACAGAGATAACCGGGCGCTCTGCGGTGCAGATTACAGCCGCCGCCATCTCCTCAGCGAGGGCGGCAGATGGAATCGTAACCTCACCAATAAGGTAGTCAAACGTCTCGCCGCGTCCATGGGCAGCAACGCCCTCCATGGCAACAAGACCTGCCGTTGCACCGTCGGCGATAAGTTCGCGACGTCTGAGCGGTTCATACCGTGGATGATCTTCTGGTATCATGGTTCCTCCTTATTCTTCCTCAATAACATGAAATCCCTGATCTGCAATTGACATCGAATAGACTTCGTTAAGCCCTGCACATTCCTGGAGCACGTGACGGGCATGAGGTCCCATAGCGAATACCCCGTTCCCAAGCATCGTCATGGACGCGGGCACCTGCTCTTCGTTGCAGATATCGAGAACGCGGCGCACATCAGGTGTAATCAGCCCACTTTTTTCTGAAAATATTCGTGAAAGTTCAAAAAATGAACTGAGATCACCTGGCACCGCATCCGGCCAGGCATTCTGAATTTTTTGCATTGCTCCGGGTGAGGAGAGAATATCAGGTGTCGGAAGTGGTCCGAACGAGACAGCGCAGATCTCCTCCGTTGAGAAAATGCGATCCACCGACGCGTCGACACCTGGTTCGGTGCGATAGTGCATACCTCCCCCACAGCAGGCAACCACATCACCCAGACCGGTGAGATGGGCCACTTCCGCACGATGGGCAGCACTGGCCAGTTCCCGACGCGAATATCTGGCCTTCGTAGCTGCATTTGCCGCTGCAAGTGAGGCCAGAGTCGCAGCAGCACTCATCCCAAATCCTGCACCGACCGGGAGCGTGGATTTCGTTCTGACCTGTACCTGAAGGTCAAGCTCGTCAAGTGCAAGAAGTATGACCGGCGGATTGGTGAACAACTCAACTTGTTGTCCGGCAGCATCTACCCGTCTGCCTGAAACTGAGGTTACATCGGCCGGGACTGCCTCTGCGAGGACACCCTCTGATACGACCAGACCCGCACCACAGCTTCCAGGCCTTTCGGGGTCTCTTAATCTCCTGAAAAAACCTGAAATGTTTCCCGGACAGAAGGCTACAGCAGTGCTTCCCAAATGCGTATCGCTACCTCCTCTTTTGTTCCGTTAATAGTAAGGGCCTGCGGACCGGTTGTAGTGTGCACTACATACGATCCCTCTGGTGCGCCCATCGTATCGGGTTTATTGGTTATGACAGCACATATGCCGCTGGAAAGCATCGGCCCGACCGCATCCTCAGCATCTTCCCCCAGTTTGAATGCCACCACACAGGTTCTGTCTCCATATTTCTCAGTTACCTCACTGAGAAGTTTCGGCTGAGGCTCCAGCTCCAGCATCTGAGGTGCACCGGAGGGAATCTTTCCATCAACAGGGACCGGTGCAAAATCGGAGATTGCCGCTGCACTAATATAGTAATCAACGGGTCCGGCGGCAAAAATCCGATGAACCGCCTCCCGCATCTCTGTGGCAGATTCTATGGTGAGATTCGTTGCCTGAGACAGGTGGTTATTGTGAACCACAGTAACCTCTGCCCCAAGGCGATAGGCCTGACGGGCACATTCACGCCCCATCAGACCTGAAGATCGGGTCGTCAGAATCCGAACGTCGTCAACCCGCTCCTGACAGGGTCCGCTCGTTATCAGCACCCGTTTTCCGGCAAGGGGTTTTCCCATCAGTTCACGCTCAATGGTGAGGACAATATCATTGGTACCGGCAATCTTTGCCTTCTCCTCTTCGATGATTGGATCCACGATAGAAATGCCCCAGCTCCGCAGCGTTTCCAGCGCTTGTATGACAGCCGGATGCTCATACATGCATTCATGCATGGCAGGGACGATGACAACCGGCATCTTCCGTCCGATTGCCGTCGTTGCAAAGGTCGTAACTGATGTGTCGTCAATGCCTGCCGCTATTTTGCAGAGAGTATTTGCAGTGCAGGGCGCAATCAGCAAAAGGTCCGCCTCACCATCAATACCACAATAGGTCACATGTTCAACCAGACCTGAGCAGCGAAGAATCGTCTCCCGTCCTGTCGCGTAGGTAACTGCATCGGGGTGAATGATACCACAGGCTGCTTCACTCATAACTCCCTGAACCACAGCGCCCCGGCGTCTGAGGGCATGGGCCAGTTTTACATCTTCAACGGCCGCAACGCTGCCGGTAATGCCAAGAAC
>CAZBGM010000085.1:0-5654 GCA_964491505.1 uncultured Methanomicrobiaceae archaeon
CCCGGCAGATGAAATGGGAGAGAGGATGGATACTATCAACATAAAACTTACGAGTATTGATACGAAACAGGATCTGACGATTGGTCTTCAGAGGGAGACGATTGGTCTTCAGAAGGATACTGTTTCTGAGATTAAAGGTCTGAGAACCGATACGAAAAGTTACCTTGACCAAAGATTTTTTGAGATTCAGAATGAATTGGTCGACATCAAATCTGCACTTGTAAAGGCCGGAATTAAGATCTAAAACTTTTCTACAGCAAGATCCTGTCAATCAAAATATAATTTTCCAGCTGCATTTTCCACTTGCAGATACATTCCTTCTTTTTGTATCCCACATCCCCGCCTAAAAAAGATCCGGGGAGGATATCCCGGATCTCTGAGACCTTAATATTTTTCTACCGAAGTGCCGGCAGATGGTTCTGATTGGTCCCCTCGCCAGGGTTCAGAGATCAATACGTCGCATGGGGGCCTCCGTCATCGTTGTAGCAAAGAGGAGAAGGGCTGTTGATCCTGTCTTTTTCTTGAAATTCTACCCTTTTGGACTACAAATCTGAAGTTTGCATACAATTTTTAGAGCGTAAAAGTGTTGTTTAGTTACACTTTTTGGATTATAAAAGTGTCATTTATGTACACTTTTCAGAACGTAAAGGTGATAATTACAGAGCCTGTTCGAAATTTTCCCGGACACCATACCACAGGACACGTTATCTTACCACCTGCAAAATCTCCGGGTCACGGTGGTCACATCACCCGAATTTCAGGATGAAATTTCCCTGAATGCTGATCGTGTCAAAAAGAAATCTCCCATCCGGCATTTACACATCAATGCAGTGCACGGCATACAGCGGGACAGATTTAATGTTATTATCAAATCCAAAATTTTTTTGCGATATCCGGATGGCATATGGCGGACGGTATTGTTCGATGAAATATGTAAGACTCTTTGATTGGACATTTTCTGAAGATTTGACTTCAATCGGGATGATTTCACCATTTTTGTTCTGAATGAGAAAGTCGACTTCTGCTTTTCCCGATGATTCCCAGTAATAGGGGGTGTATCCCTGTACGAGAAGTGCAAAGCAGACGTAATTTTCTGTGAGGGCACCTTTGATGGTATCCAATCGTGAATTTTGTTGTAGAATAAGGTGTCCGGGTAGGCCAAAATGAGCACAAAGGAGGCCTGTATCGGTCATATAGATCTTAAAAAAGGATAGTTCTTTATGTACTGAAAGAGGGAGTATGGCCTGCTTTACTCTGTTGCAGGTGATGATAACACCAGATTCATTGAGCCAGCTCAGTGATGATTCATAGAGATTTGCACGGGCTCCGGATTTGATAACCCGGAATTGGAATTTATGGTTTGCTTTTGCCAGTTGGGCAGGAATACTGCGATAAACTGCCATAATTCTCGCCGTTTCTGCAGGTTGTGCATATTTTGCCATATCAGCGATATAGGCATCACTGATATTTTTCTGAACTGAATGAAGAAGATCAAAGTCCTCCCGATTACAATATTCCAGAACGGCACCGGGCATGCCTCCAACTACCAGGTACAACAGATAGAGATCTAACGCAGTATTATGCAGTGCCATCTGGATATTTGATTCGTAAGACTCTCTGATACAATCAGCGAGAGCATGTTTTCCCATGGCCCATAAGAACTCTTCAAAATCAAGTGGGTACATAGAGATCATCTCAACTTTTCCAACAGGAAATGAGTGGTGTTCCCGGTTGAGAGCGACTCCGAGTAAGCTGCCGGCAGCGATAATGTGATAATCGGGACAATCTTCGCAGAAGTATTTCAGAGACGAGAGTGCCGGTTCACATGCCTGAATCTCATCAAAGAAGAGCAATGTATCTGATGGGAGGATCGTAACGCCGAATAATGCGGCAAGCTCCTGAATAATTCTGACGGGGTTGAGATCACGTGCAAAGATTTTTGCTGCCTCTGTATTTGCCTCAAAATTTACGTATACAACATTTTTGTAATGGTTTCTTCCACATTCAAGGACTGAATAGGTCTTTCCCACCTGCCGGGCTCCATACACGAGAAGGGGCATATGATCGGGAGAGTCTTTCCAGTTTTTTAATGTGACGGAAATTTTACGTTCCATAAACAAGAGAGGATCTACACTTTTTAGATTATAAATGTGTTGTTCAGGTACACTTTTCGGAACGTAAATGGGTACTTTCTGTACACTTTTTAGATCATAGAACGGTTCATCATTGAACATAATCAAAATTTCCCCGGAAATATGTCATCCGATTCCGGCATAAAGCAGGAAGATCACAACTCCTTTAGATAGTAAGAAGATCTTCTAAAAACCTGTCGCACAATCCCTGTCTCAGGACAATGTTTATGCTGCCACAATGTCTAATAATTTAGACACATGTCTAAAAAACTAGACATAACTGAACATCACCTCATGGTCCTGTCTCTTTTTACCAGAGGGTATGACAATGAATACTATATCCGGGAAGTATGCAGACATCTTCCGATAAGTCACGGAACAGCACAGTCCGTCCTTGATTCTCTTGAAAAAAGAAACGTTCTGGT
Source organism: uncultured Methanomicrobiaceae archaeon (assembly GCA_964491505.1). Lineage (GTDB taxonomy): Archaea > Halobacteriota > Methanomicrobia > Methanomicrobiales > Methanomicrobiaceae > CAZBGM01. The sequence goes on from CAZBGM010000085.1 coordinate 2,558, forward strand.
GTCAGTTACCAAAGGGAAGACCCGCTTATTCCGGCTGACAAACTCTACCGAAGCGGCCCAGTACTGCAAATTTTGTGAGCTGTATAAACGATTGATATTTATCAGTGAACAGAGGTATGCGGGTGAAATCCTTGAGCGTATGCACCAGTATATTGATGGGATGTATGCCGTGTTCGGAAGCTATGCAAAAGGGAATGCACACGAAGATTCAGATCTTGATCTTCTCATCGTTGGATCGTATGATCGTGAAAAAACGGATAAAACTGCAGCTCTGTTTGGTATGGAAGTAAACGTTCAGAATTATGAAAAACGCGCTTTTGAATCAAATATAAAAACAGACCCTCTTCTCCGTGAGATTATAAAGGATCATATAATCTATGGAGACGTTGAATTTTTTGTTGATAGTGTGGTGAAATAAATGGATAAACTGGAATGGTGTTTTTCCATCTCAAACGGTATAACGCTCATAGAACCAAATGAAAATCTGTCATCTGCCTATTTCTCAAAGGCTGAAAATGCCCTTGTGGCCATGCACGACATCACCGTAAGAGAATGGAAAATCACGACTGCTTATTATTGCATGTACTTTTCCCTGTATGCTCTGTTCATGCGACTGGGTCTGAAAATGAAGAGCCCATTTTCATCAAAACCGGTGTGAGACTGGCGTCTCATACAGGTTTGGTATAAAATGTGAAAATCACTCATGTACCATTGAAGTAATGAACCGATTGTTGGATGAATACTTTGATGAAAACGTGCATGAAACGAATGTTTCAGGCACTGTTTGATGAAAATGAGTTCGTCATTTTCATTTTGAATGAAATTGTAATGATCAGAAAAGCAAAGGACGCACGTGTTGAATGTCAGTATTATGTCACAGACGCTATTCCGGATCCAATATCTGAACGAATGATCCGGGAGGCTCCGCATTTCCTGATGAAATGCAGATCAATAGCAAAGAGTCTGGATGAAAAAATTATCCTGAGCCTGCGACAAAACATTCAAAAATATGACGTTTCTCCAGAGGTCTGAATAGATAACGTGGCGGTGCCGGGGAGAATATCCCGCATCTGACGGTACTTAAAGATTTTTCTGCCGAATCTCTTGCCAATGGTTCTGATCAGTTCTCCGGCCGGAAGGTTAATCCGCCGCATGGAGGAACCCGGTCATCGTTATGGCAAAGAGGACGGCCATGTGGTTATTCGGAGAGTTCCGGGAGGACCGGCACTCTCCCTTTCTCTCTGCTGCGCTCCATAACGGGAAATAACCTCGAGTGTACTTCGTTCAGGCATCTATATATGCCACAATATCACAGATTTTATCGATACGATTGAACACACTCATCCGGACTCAAAAAGGATCGACAGATATCAGGCGACTTCAGGAGCGAGTGGCCTTAATCAAAGACCTCTTTAGTGTAGAGCGAATTGGCATCTTCGGCTCTATTGCCCGGGGAGAGATGACCCCAATCAGTGACACCCGCATTCTTGTCGAATTTGCAGGAGGACAGGCTACCTTCCGGAATTTCATGGGTCTCATCCAGTACCTCGAAAACCTTTTCGACCGTAAGGTGGATCTGGTCACGACAGGGGGAATAGACCCCTATCTCAAGCCATATATTGAAGATGAGGTAATCTGGTGTGAAGCGTGAAGGAATTTTTCTGTACCATATCATGGATGAGATGATCTTTGGCGTGAAAATGTCATCACATTTTCAGCAAACAACACCTGAAACTATCGTTTCAATGTGCGTTTTTTAGAGATACAGTGCAACACCCTCACGTATGATGACCTTGTGCGTGACGAGGTGCTCAAACGGTCTGTTCTCCGGAGCATTGAAGTAATTGGTGAGGCAGCGAAAAATCTTCCGACTCCTTTCAGGGATGCTCATCCTGAGGTCCCCTGGAAGGCTATGGCAGGAATGCGGGATCGTCTGATTCATGCCTATTTCAGTGTAGACTGGGAAATCGTCTGGGATGTTCTAATCAATGAGATTCCAGCACAAAAACCTCTGATCCTGGAGTTACTTGACAGGTGTGAGAAGGAAATATCTCAGAGCAGTAGGGAATCCGGAGCCTGAAGAGGGACACACCCCGTAGTATGGAGGGATTGCAGACTTCAGATTCCACGCAAAACCTGAAAATACCTTTTTTCTATCAGGCGAACCATTTGAACTCAAATAATATTTAATGGGAATGCATTCAATAGTACCAATAATGAAAAGAGCGACAGCGATAATCTCCGGGCGTGTTCAGGGAGTTGGCTATAGAACTATTATCGATGAAGTTGCCTTTAACTAGGATATTACCGGCTATGTAAAAAACCTGAAAGACCGGACGGTTGAAGTTGTTGCAGAAGGTAAAGAATCCGCTCTGAAAGCATTATTTAATGAGATAAATCTTAATGAAAAACCAATTCTGGTCAGGAATATTTCCATCCGGTGGGATGAACCTACCAATGAATTCACCTATTTTGATATTATCCGGGGTGACCCGGCAGAAGAAATGGGAGAAAGGATGGACATTGCCAACATTAAACTTACGAATATTGATACGAAACAGGATCTGGCGATTGGTCTTCAGAAGGAAACACTTGGTCTTCAGAAGGAGACGATTTCTGAGATTAAAGGTCTGAGAACCGATACGAAAAGTTACCTTGACCAGAGATTTTTCGAGATTCAGAATGAATTAGTCGACATCAAATCTGCACTTGTAAAGGCCGGAATTAAGATCTAAATTTTTTCTATGTTCTGATCCTGTCAATTAAACTATAACTTTCCAGCTCCGTTTTCCACTTGCAGATACGTTTTTTCTTTTTCATCCCCACATCCATTACTCTGAGGATGGAGCGTCCAGGTACGGAGAGCGTCATATCAGTCTGATCTCCTTCGTGAGGTTGTCATTATTGCTATGAAAATTCCTTCGGAATTTTTCATCAAAATCGGTGTGAGGCTGGTGCCTCATACAGGTTTATCAGGAAATGAACCATTGTTGGGTACCAACAAAAAAGAAAGGGAACCGGGGCCACTCATCCCAGCGCCGCCTTCCCATCCGCCCAGGTCTCCAGCGTGGCAACCACGCCATCGTCCTCATAGGAA
>CAZBGM010000086.1:0-2384 GCA_964491505.1 uncultured Methanomicrobiaceae archaeon
GCTGAATGGTAGTCATAAGGCGTACCGGGTGCTGAAGATTCATATCTTTCCGGACCAAATAGGTCTTAGCATGATGCAACGGGGCTGGAATATTGGTGTCGTCATATTGTTGGCGGCGTGCCTGTGTGGGGCAGTCTCTGCTGCCGGTGATAAGGTAACGGTAACAGATGTTACGATAACGCCTGCGATTTTTTTGCCGGGCGATACGGGAACCATCCAGGTAACCATAGCAAATAACGAAACGACTGGTGTCTCAGTCGCACGGGCGGTACTCTACGCTGACGCATTTCAGGTAAAGAACGATCAGACGTATGCGTCGGTCGGCACGATAGGTGCCGGAAATTCCATGAGTTTTACGTATTCCGTAACGGCGGGAGAAGAGACCGGGACATTTTTCCCGGTATTTTATATAGACTTCCGGGACGGCGGTGCGCTGCAGTATGGGTTTCCGGTTCAGATCGATGGGACCAAACCGGTTGTCTCAGTCAGTGAAATCCCTGATTCCTTCCCAGCAAACCAAACCAAGACGCTGACCGTGAACGTCGGGAATCCGCGGAAAAATACTATCAATAGCGTGAGCATCGAAGCCTGGGGTGATGGTGTTACGGCAAAACAGTCTGGCTATTTTATTGGTACTCTTGTTCCTGACGCTACAGAGTCAGTAGATATTGAGGTCGAGGTTGAACGTCCCACGACCCTGTATATTAATGCCTCATACCGAAACGGCGACAATTATCATTCAAATGGAGTCTCTCTGCCGGTTACTACCAACCCCGGGAAAAAGCAGGCAGCACCAATTGTTAATAATGTGGCGGTTACGCCATATGGGATAGGATACCGGGTTGAAGGCGATGTTACAAATGCAGGACTGGAGGATGCCTATGCGATTGTTGTTACGGGTTCTGCCCCGGGAGTGCCTATCGATCCATACCGGTCATATGTAGTTGGAACACTTGAGCCCGGTGATCCATCCAGCTTTGAAGTGACCTTTACTGCTAAAAATCCGGACGAAGTTCCACTTTTGGTAACCTACAAAGATCGTGATGGGAATATCCGTGAATTTTTCTACTATCTTGACGATTCGAGTTCGGGAGCTCAGCGTACTACAACCGACAAATCGTATGGCTTTGGGAACAGAGGTTTTAGCAACTCTGGATCTGAAGGTGGCATTCCGTGGATACCGATTTTCATCGTATTGATTATCATCGTCGGTGGTGCTGTGGCATGGCGCAGGGGATACCTGGTCTCTGTTACAGACCGGCTGAAAGGAAAGCGGCACTGATTCTCTATGACTGATGTGGTCATATCTCTGGAAAACGTCTCACGGGTGTATTCCCTGCCCGGCGGTGATGTGGTGGCACTTGACCACCTCTCACTTGAGATTAAGGCAGGAGAGTTCATTGCTATTATGGGTCCTTCCGGGTCAGGGAAGTCGACGCTCCTCAATCAAATCGGTTGTCTGGACGTGCCAACTGAAGGGACGCTGAAGGTGGCCGGACGGAATGTGGCCGATATGGATGACGACGAGCTCACGGATCTCAGACGTGATGCGATCGGCTATGTTTTTCAGAAGTTTCAGCTGATTCCACTCCTGACTGCCTATGAGAATGTGGAGTATCCTCTGATTTTAAAGAACAAGAAACGGGATACCTCCGGCCGTCCGGAAGCAATGCTGGAAAAGGTTGGGATCAGCGAGCAGCATATGTGGCATAAACCCAACGAACTCTCCGGTGGTCAGCAGCAGCGGGTGGCAATCGCCCGGGCGCTTATCAACGATCCTGCGATTCTGCTCTGTGATGAGCCAACCGGCAACCTCGACTCGAAAACAAGCACGCAGATTATGGAGATTCTTAAAGATCTGCATCAGCAGGGAAAGACGATCATTATGGTGACGCACGATCCGGAGACGGCGAAGTATGCCGAGCGGTCGGTGACAATTGCTGACGGGAGGATACAGTGATCATAAACGACATTTTCTTTGAACTCTCTGTCCGTAACGTCCGGCTCCATTTCCTGCGCTCGTTGCTTGCGGCGGTGGGGATTACGATTGGCGTGCTTGCTATCTCCTCAATTGGGATGATGGGGGCAAATCTGCAGTTATCAGTTTCTGAAGAGCTTTCATCGACCGGAAATGTGATTATTGTCACTCCGTACAGCGGCGGCGGAGGCGGTGGTTTTGGTGGCGGAACGACTTCCTCGTCGGGAAGTTATATCTCAGAAAAACAGTTGCGTGATATCTCCTCGGCAAGTGGTACGAATACGATCATCCCTCTCTATGACACAGCCGATCTCTTCTCATACGGAGGAGAGGATAATTATGCCACGATTTACGGCATAGAAAAGGATAAAATCGCTGATATTGCGACCATTGAGACGGGCACGCT
>CAZBGM010000086.1:2484-5624 GCA_964491505.1 uncultured Methanomicrobiaceae archaeon
TATGTGAACGATATTGACACGATTGAGAACGTGATGGATGATATCGACCGGAAACTCAACAAACGGGACAAAGAAGTCGTCAGAATATATGATTCCGGGAGTTTTCTTGAGACCATCAATCAGACGATCGGGACCATCTCGCTCTTTGTGACAGCTATCGGTGGTATTTCGCTGGTCGTCGCTGCGGTCTCAATATTTAACGTGATGATGATGTCAGTGACCGAACGTATTCAGGAGATTGGTATTCTACGTAGCATTGGGACCCGGAAAAGTGAGATTCGACGGATGTTCCTGTATGAGGCGTTCATTCTTGGATTTATCGGGTCTATTATCGGCGGCCTGTTAAGTTTCCTGGGAGGGTATGCTATCGTCGCAGTAATGATTCAGACGACGGAATACTTCTTCAAACCCGAGAGTCTCATGTATGTGCCGATTGGGATGCTTGTTGGCATAATTATCTGCGTGCTTTCCGGGATTTACCCGGCATGGAAGGCAGCAAATTTGGATCCGATTGATGCGCTTAGGAATGAGTGAGCAATAATATTTGTGGGATTTTCAATTCCTGTTTTTTGGTTAGATCGCAGATAGTTGAACCCCTCATTATTCAGCGAACCCGAGAAGAAATACTGTCATTGGCATGATCTGTATTTCTACATCATCTACGGTCATTGTCCGGGAGGTACTTTCAGTTATGATATATCCCTTCATGAGAGCAAATTTTTTGCATGCCCTGACAAGACCGGAGAGTTCCCTTTCCTGATTCTCCTGATTTAAATCATAGCATACCTGATACGCACTGGTAATATCAGTGCCTTCCTGAATAATAAAATCACACTCATACTCACCTTCATTCAGGAAAAAAATGTTTTTGCCTCTTCGAATCAGTTCATTGAAAACAATATTCTCATAGAGTCGTCCGATATTTTCTGAAAATCTGAACGATACTGTATTGACAAATCCGGTATCTATGGCATAGTATTTCTTATCAGAGGCAAGCTGTTTTTTTAGAGAATAGTTAAAATTTCTGAGTTCAGTAACCAGATAAACCTGTTTTAGGTAATTGATATAATTTTCAGTCGTTTCGTAGTTATATTTTAATGCCTTGCTGATGCTATGAGTGCCGTTTCGTTTAGCGTCGTTTGTCAGGATGTATTCCACCAGTTTTTTCAGCATATCGTAATTTCTGAGCCGGTATCTTGCCACAATATCTTTTAACAGAATCGTGCTGAAATAGGACATCAACTCTTCTTTTTTCAGTTCCTCTTCTGGTATGGAGGCAATTTTAGGAAATCCACCGTATCGAATATATTCGCTAAAAAGGCTATTAATCTCAATTTTATTATCTAAATAATCGTTTATGGTAATGCACTCTACTTTCCTGAAAAGAAGAAACTCATGAAATGTCAGAGGATATACATCAATTTTCAGATATCTTCCGCTTATAGTTGTTGCAATCTCTCCTGAGAGAAGTGTTGAGGACGAACCAGTTACATATATTGCAGCCTTTTTTAATTCATATGCAGAACGGACCCATTTTTCCCACCCATCAACATTCTGTACTTCGTCAAGGAAGAGGTAGACCTCACCCTCCGGATTAATATTCTCCCGGTAGGTCTCAATAATCATGTCAAGAGTTTTCGTATTCAGATTGTCGGTGAATCGGGGGTCTTCAAAATTCAGGTATAGAAGTCGCTTTTTATCCACATGGTTCGCAAGTTTCTCCATCTCCAGTTTTAGCAGTGTTGATTTACCACTCCTTCTGATCCCTGTTATTACAATAATCTCACCGGATGTCCGAAAGAGTTTTATTTTTTTCAGGTATTTTGGTCGTGGAATATATTGTTCAAAGTCCCGATGCCAGTAGTTCCAGTCATTTATTATTTCAAGTATTTTGAGTTTTGTAAGTTCCTGCATGATACCTATTATCGTATAATGAAAATATAAACCTATAGTATATCTGAACTTTTTAGCTATTTTTATTCAGGTATATCTTAAGTTATTGCATGGTCAGCGCTCTCGTCCGAATGTTTGTGGGATTTCAGAGCAGTTCGGGAGCGTCTGTCTGTAAAAAAAGAGTGAAACCGGTGGGACTCTCGCGTTATAAATCCCCGCGCCGTCTACTCCAGACATTCAGCAGACCAAAACAGCCGGTGAGCATCATATCACCAAAGGGTGCGGCCTGATATGCGTCCGGCAACAGACGGGCCCGGTTTGGTCCGGTCGCAACCGTAAACGTCGTCTCAAGCGGACGGTTTACTGCTGCGCCGTGCCCGTGATCATCAAAGACTTCCTGGCGGGTGATCGTGCCGTCCTGTAATTTTTTCAGGTACCGGGCAAGACTCTCTTTTGTCAGGGCTCCGGTGTGATGCTCGAACATCCCGCAGACCCGGGTGCCTTTGATAGTAAAGCCAAGGGTATGCCCGTTGCCGATATTGACGATGGTAATCCCTTCCTCTGCATGCCGGGCCACTACCGGGTCACAGAGGGCGCCGATCACCGCTACCGGGCCCGTATCAGTGACAAGGCTGCCCGGCGCCTGCTGCTGAACCGACTGCATCCGGGTCATTGAGGGATGCGGCGGGTCGGGGGCAAGGGCGAAGATATCCCAGTCCCCTTTCGCAAGCATCTCCTCAAAACAGAGAAACCGAAACTCCCGGTTGCTTCTGTCCGGTGAGAACCCGTGATCCTGCACCGCGATGGCTACCTGCTCCGGCACCCCGATACCAAACGGCGACAGCGCTGCCTTTAGCTGCGCTCCCATATAATCGGCAGTCCGGATTTCCACGCAGTCTTCGGGCGGGGTATCAACAATTTCAATGCCACGGGCCCGGACCATGTCAGGATTGTCTTTGATAGTTGGGGCCGCTTTCGGTGTTACACAGACCCGGATACCGGCAGCAATGGCTTTGCTTATTGCCTGCGTATTCGCTCCGCCGCCCATCACCTGCCCGTCCAGAAAGATATCCCGGCCCGCTGTGGCAGCCTGCTCAATCTGCCGGGCGACGATAACGTTCGGGGAAGGAAGCACCAGTTTGACCGCGTTCTCCGGTGGGGTTGCCGGGTCATAGAGCAGAATGTCCTGCGTACCACGCCCAACGTCGATTGCAAAAAGAGGGAGATTTGGAAAACCCATGGTATCA
>CAZBGM010000087.1:0-1823 GCA_964491505.1 uncultured Methanomicrobiaceae archaeon
TGAGACATTCCTATCGCCCGGTGGACTTACCACACCGACAACCTCAGATTGATCAGGTTGCCTCAATTCTTGCACCAGCAATAAGAGATGAAACTCCCTCAAATATTTTAATATATGGGAAAACCGGTACCGGAAAAACTGCATCTGTTCGCTATGTCGGCGGAGAATTAATTGACACCTGTACACAGGTCGGACTGGCGTGTTTTGTAATCCACCTGAACTGTGAGGTTATTGACACCCAGTACAGGGTCCTGGCACAGATTGCCAACAGCCTTGAGGATTCTGATTCATATCCAAGTGACCGTCCAAGAAATATTATTCCAATGACCGGATGGCCAACGGATCAGGTATACATGGAACTGGTTAATCTGATTGATTCTCTGGGTGGGGTGCATGTTATCGTCCTTGATGAGATCGATAAACTGGTGAAAAAAAGTGGCGATGAAACCCTCTACAATTTAACGCGTATCAACTCTGATCTGAAAAATGCCAAGGTCAGTATGATTGGCATCTCCAATGATCTGCGTTTCACCCATTATCTTGATCCAAGGGTACTTTCATCACTCTCAGAAGAAGAACTGGTCTTTCCGCCGTACGATGCCCCACAACTCTGTGACATTCTCAAACAGCGTGCTGATATTGCCTTTGACACTGATGTTCTTGATGAACCGGTAATTCCTCTCTGTGCCGCACTTGCCGCACAGGAACATGGTGATGCCCGTCGCGCTCTGGATCTTCTGCGCGTTTCAGGTGAACTGGCAGACCGGAAAGGTGAAAAAAAGGTAGGCGAAGAGCACGTCAGAAAGGCGCAGCAAAAAATTGAGACCGACAGCCTTATCGAATGTATCTCAACTCTTCCCACACAGAGTAAGGCAGTGTTGTGTGCGATGGTGACGCTCTCAGAGTCCAGCAAGCAGGTATTTACTACCGGTGAAGTCGCCCAGGTCTACCGTGAGGTGGCGAAGCTAATGGATCTTGATGTGCTGACACACCGGCGGATAACGGATCTCATCTCTGAGCTTTCCATGCTTGGCATTATCAGTACACGGGTGGTCTCACGTGGCAGATACGGAAGGACGAAGGAGATGTGGTTTGCCACCAGCACCAAGCGCATTCAGGGAACACTGTTGAAAGACTCACGCATCGACGAAGAAAAGCTAAATTCAATCAATATGGAACGGTATCGAACACTGTTTCACTAACTGAGGTGAACTATTTTATGGATGAAAAAGATGGCCTGATTCTTAAAATTCTGGAAGATAACTGCAAAACATCTGAACAGGAGATTGCTGATATGGTAGATCTCGATGCCACAGAGGTTGCAGAACGTATTGCAGTTCTTGAAAAACGTGGAATCATCAGAAAATATACGGCAGTTATCGACTGGGATCGAACCGGTGGCGGACAGGTCGCTGCGATACTTGAACTAAAAGTCACTCCGGAACGTGGGTTTGGCTTTGACCGGGTTGCAGAACGCCTTGCGCGGTTCAGGCAGGTTCGTTCAGTCCGTCTTATCAGTGGCGTCTATGATCTCGAACTGCTTGTGGTTGGAACCACGATCCATGATATTACCGGATTTGTGGCCGAACATGTTGCGGCAATCGAAGGCATCAAGGAAACCGGCACGATCCTTATTATGAAGACCTATAAGGAAAACGGGCAGATGTATTTTGATCGAAAAGAAGGGGAACGTCTCCCGTACTCCTTCTGACATAATTTTTGGAGAGTAAGAAGAGATGAGAGACTTTCGGTCAGAACGGGTTAAAAATATTCCACCTTCAGGTATCAGGAAATTCTTTGATATTGCTGCGGAGATGGATGAC
>CAZBGM010000087.1:1923-5615 GCA_964491505.1 uncultured Methanomicrobiaceae archaeon
TACGCGCCAGGCGTCATGCTCTCAGGGGGAAATCCTGTATACGTGCCCTGTTGCTCAAAGGATCGGTTTAAACTGACTCCGGATGCCCTGATGGAGTCACTAACGCCGAAATCAAAGGTAGTACTCTGCAATTTTCCGAACAATCCTTCAGGCGGGGTGATGACGAAAGAGGATTACAAGGCAATTGCTGATGTTATTGTGGATCATGATCTCGTGCTGATCAGCGATGAGATCTACAGTGAACTCACCTATGAAGGAGAACCGGCATCCGCGGCGTCTCTTCCTGAACTGAGGGATCGTACGATTCTTATCAGTGGATTCTCGAAAGCGTATGCGATGACCGGGTGGCGTATCGGCTATCTCTGTGCACCTCCCTCTCTGTGTGATGCGGCTCTGAAAATTCAGCAATATGTCATGCTCTCCGCTCCGACAGCAGGACAGCATGCAGCTGTCGAGGCCCTGAAAAACGGTGCCGAGGCCAGAGACGAGATGATAAGTGAGTATATGATGCGGCGCAATCTCTTTGTGAAGGGCTTAAACAGGATTGGACTTGAATGCCATATGCCAAATGGTGCTTTTTACGCCTTCCCGTCAGTTGCCTCAACCGGGCTTACCGATGAAGACTTTGCTGAGGGACTTTTGCGCGACCAGCATGTGGCAGTCGTGCCGGGCAGTGTTTTTGGTCCTTCAGGAGCCGGGCATCTGCGCTGTGCGTATGCGGTATCACGGGATGATCTGCGTACGGCACTGGAAAGAATCGAAGTATTTATCTCATCACTCAAATGAGTAGAAAAATTTCGGTTCCAATTAAAAAATATGTTAATTTAACTCTTTTTTCCGTAATAACGTCCAAATATCACTCTTTAAAAGATCGCATACCCCTTCATTTCCATTGGAAAAAGCGACCGGAATTCACTCCGTAACGGTTGATGGTTATATGTGGGAATGCTTCAATCTCTTCTAAAAAAATGAGACCGGACAACACCCCTTCATTTCCACTGGAACCAAGGAATACCTCGTGCAAATTATTTTCGTTTCGGGATGTCGCATTGAAGCTTTAGCAGTAGAGTAGATGTCAAGATTTATCATCCTTGGTGGCATTGTTTTACATGATTGCATCATGGGCTGTTCTATTATTGTAGGTGGATTTTTTGGAGACGAGGGGAAGGGCAAAATTGTTGCTCATGTAGCTCACAAAGACAAACCATCCATTATTTCACGTGGCGGCGTCGGGCCAAATGCCGGTCACACTGTTCAGGTCGGAGAGAAAGAGTACGGTGTCAGGATGATACCATCGGGATTTGTCTTTCCTGATGCCAGGCTTTTCATTGGTACAGGAGTGCTCATCAATCCGGATGTGCTGAAAGCTGAAATCGAGATGACAGGTGTTGAGGATCGCATCTTTGTGGATCACCGCTGTAGTATTATTGAGCAGAAACACATTGATCTGGATAAAGCCGATGAGTACCTTTCAAAGACGATTGGGTCAACCGGTACCGGGTGCGGACCTGCCAATGTCGATCGCGTAAACCGTGTGGCAAAGCAGGCTCAGGCTCTCCCTGAACTGAAGAAATACCTGATAGACGTACCTCTTGAAATTAACACGGCACTCGATAAGGGTGAGACTGTTCTTCTCGAAGGGACACAGGGATTTGGCATATCGCTGTATTACGGAACCTATCCGTTTGTCACCAGTAAAGATACCTCGGCCTCACAGATTGCGGCGGATAACGGCGTCGGTCCGACCAGAATTGATGACGTGATTGTTGTTTTCAAGGCGTATCCAACGAGAGTTGGAGAAGGACCGTTTGGTACAGAGATGACCCGGGAAGCGTCACACGCTCTGGGCATTGAGGAGTTTGGCACGGTAACCCATCGCGAACGCCGTATTGGTGGCTGGGATGGAAAGATGGCGGGTTATTCAGCGATGATAAACGGTTGTACTATTGCAGCTATCACTGGTATTGACAATGTTGATGAGGCATGCTTTGGCGCAACGGAATACAGTCAGCTTACCGAGAAGGCACTGGCCTTTTTAAAGCAGGCCGAAGAAGATATTGGTGTTCCCATTAAGTTGATCTCTACTGGTCCTGAGATGACTCAGATCATCGATATCAGATAAAGAGGGCGTGTTCATCATGAAAATGTCAACCTATGAGATTCTTTGTTGTCCGGTCTGCAAAGGAGATCTTACCCTGACTGTTGAAAAGAAAGAGATACTTGAAAGCGGAGAAGAGGACGTTATTATCGGGAAGCTCTATTGCAAAGTCTGCGATGTTACCTATCCGATAGAGGATGGCATTCCGGATCTGCTTCCCCGTGAATCAACATAACAATCAATACACAAAAAGTGCAGGAAGTGAGAAAATGGCTGAAATAATCTGTGAAATAACCGTAAATCAGCGGAACATCAACACAATAGAAGTTCCGGAACTACCGGTTGTAGTCGCACCCGGAGACACCCTTGTGTTGCGATTTGTCAATCAGGGTGCGTCAATTCATGTGACAGCCAGATCGATTGCTGCTGCGCGATTCACCCTGTTTGTACAGGAAAATATTTTCGTCCCCAAACAAACCGATTATCCACTCCCAATTAAGGAAAGTTCCATAGATGGAACATTTTCCATTGAGATTATCACAGGATACGGCGCTATGGCTGATATTTTTACCGTTGAGGTTGTCACTCCTGAACCGGTTTTTGAGTATGTCGAAGATGAGATCGAACCATCTGGCAAAGAAGTTATTTTAACGCCATTCCCCTGGCCACAGGCTGTTCTTCTGCTGATTGCAGGTATAGCCTTTGGTGCGTGGCTCATCTATCCCGATCCGGCCCTATGTGTCCTTGCATTTGTTGTTCCTGTGATCGGGGTCGTCGTTGGATGGTATTACCGGCAGTAACTCTCTGGTTTTCTCTCATTTTTGACCGGTTCATTGGCGACCCGCCAAACCGGTATCATCCTGTTGCCTGGGTAGGTCGTTTCATTGGCTGGTGGGGGCGCCCTTCGCTATACAGCAAAAAATGGCAGCGCAGTGTCGGCGTCGTTCTCTCACTGTGTACGGCTCTTCTGTTTGCATGGATTTTTCAGATAATTCAATCCGTAATAATCACTTTATTTGGAAATTACACGTTTATTACGGTGCTTGTGACAGCATTCCTTCTCAGTTTCTGTATAGGGTGGCGTTCTCTGGAAGAGCATGTTGCACGGGTCCGTGACGGTCTGATGCGTTCAGAAACGGAAGGAAAGGCTCAGGTCCAGATGCTGGTCTCAAGAAATACGGGGGATCTCAGTGAAGAAGAAGTGCTTTCAGCGGCCTATGAATCAATGGCTGAAAATCTCGTAGACAGCATTATCTCCCCACTTTTTTTCTTCTCGCTCTTTGGCATTTTTGGAGCGGCATTTTTCCGGGCGTATAACACCATGGATGCGATGCTGGGGTATAAGGATGAACGACGCCGTATCGGGTGGTTTCCGGCACGTATGGATGATCTGCTGAATTATATTCCGGCACGTCTTACCGGAGTCCTCCTCCTGTTTTGGTTTGCGACTCAGGGGCGGTTCTCTCAGGCCTGGAATGCCTTCTGTCTGGACAGGAAACAAAGGCCCGGCATTAATGGCGGCATTCCGATGGCCATAATCGCAGGCGGCACCGGTGTGCAGTTTCAAAAAAGGGGAGTTTATACAATCGGGCCG
>CAZBGM010000088.1:0-5426 GCA_964491505.1 uncultured Methanomicrobiaceae archaeon
GATCCCACCTATGAAAAGCCCCTTTCCTCCATTCTTAATGAACTGAAAACAGAGCAGAGAAAAACGTTTGAGTGGGCTCATCTTACAAAAGACGGGAGAAGTCTGCCGGTTGAGATTAGTGTGACACTGTTTGAATCCGGCGGCAGAACGCTGGTTGTATCGAGTGTCAGGGATATCAGCGACCGGAAAAAGGCGGAACATGAGTTAAAGCAGGCCCTTGCAGAACGGGGGGGCCTTCTGAGTGAAATCCACCACCGGGTGAATAACAATCTGCAGGTACTGCTTTCGATGCTGACGCTGGAGGAGATCAGCTATCAGGACGAACTCGCCACGAATACGCTTGCTAACAATCTTCTTTTAGAGATGGAAAACCGGATTCGTTCCATTGCTCTTGTGCACGAAAATATATACCGGTCTGACGACCTGACCGGCATCCGCCTATGGAGCCATCTGAACCTTATGGCCCAGGAGATCCTGACCTCAGAAATTGGCCGGGTTTACATCGCTTATACCGTTACGGGTGGAGAGGATGTTGTTATTCCTGAGGACATGGCCGTGCTTCTAAGCCTCGCGATAAATGAGATCCTGACAAACATTGTAAAATATGCGTTCCCGGACAAAAAGCAGGGAACAGTCAGTATGGTGGTTCATGAAGAACCTGAGCAGTTCTGTCTTGATATCAGCGATGATGGTGTAGGTATGCCTGTGGATATGGATCTGAGTACTACAGAATCGGTGGGGCTCAGCATGATCTATAATGTGGTAACGGTTCAGCTTGGGGGAACTATTGAACTGCTGGAAGGAAAGGGGACCACGTATCATATCTGTATTCCCGGAACGTTTCGGTCTGAACAGAACCCCCAGGGTAAAACAGATAAGATAGCGTGATTTAGATAAGTATTTCGTTGATAAGGCGAAAAGTAAAAATTTGACGGAGTGCAGTCACATTACATTAAGCCACTGTTCGATTGATTCTGAGAGAGGAACTTTTTAGAACAAAATGATGACAGAGCAACACCATGAGCGTGATCCCCCATGACAACTAACCAAGAACAACAATCTTCTGGATTCTTTAAAGGAAAAAACCGATGGAGGATTGCAGCCATCGGGATCCTTGCTGCCATCATACTGATTGTGGTAGCAGGATTCGGATTCGCGTATCTCCAGAACCCCATCAAACAATATACCGGACAGCCGGAACCGATCACCATCGGTACATCACCAATAGAGGTATCCGGGCTCCTTTTTATTGCTGAAAATCAGGGTTTTTTTGAAGACAATGGTCTCAATGCAACCATAAAAGGGTATGATGCGGGAGCTCTTGCTATGAAAGATCTTGAGGCAGGAACGATTGATATCGCAACTTCATCTGAGCTGGTGTTTACCCGGAATGTCCTGAATAATAAACAAATGCATGGGATTGCAAGTATTGGTACATCGGATTTTGAATATATTATCGCCCGGAAAGACAGTGGAATAGCCAATGTTTCTGATCTGAAAGGGAAAAAGATCGGCGTTGCACGAGGCACCAGTGCTGATTTCTATCTTAGCAGATTCCTTGCATTAAATGGCATAAATCCACAGGATGTTACCATTATCAATCTCAAACCTGCTAATATGACAGAACCTCTGAAAAACGGGGAAGTAGACGCTGTCAGTACCTGGGATCCGTATGCCTCTGCTGTTGTGAATTATTTTGGAGATGCCGTTTTAGTCTGGCCATCGCAGGAAGGACAATTGATGTACTGGATAGCGAACTACAAAAATGATCTTCTCACAGATCGTCCGGAAATAATCGTCCGGTTTCTGCGATCATTGAGTCAGGCAGAAGATTTTGTCGTGAACCATCCCGATGAGGCAAAGAAGATCGTGCAAAACCGACTGGGTTCAGATGATGCGTATATAGATAAAATCTGGCCGAAAACACACCTTATGCTCTCGCTGGACCAGTCGCTTATCCTTGCAGCGGAAGACGAAACACGATGGCTGATTGAGAATAATCTGACTACATCAAAAGAGATGCCGAATTATCTGGAGTATTTCTGTACGGAGGATCTGTTAGTGGTACAACCCGAAGCAGTGAAAATTATCCGTTGAATTCCATAAGGTGTCCATGAATATTAAAGAACAGATCCGGCTCAGTGTCTTGATCTCCCTGATAATTGTCATTGTGATATCGGGTTCGGTCGTTTACATCTCTCTTGTTGAGAAGGATTTACAATATCAGGAAAATCTCGCAGCTGAAGTGGTACGGGGAGGGTACGAACTTTCCCAACTCTCACATCAATATTTCTTCACCGGCGAACTCCGTCCCCTCATCCAGTGGCAGGAGCGTTATGATTCACTTCAGCCGATTATAAGCAAACTGAAACCAACAAACGCTCAGGAAGAGCGAAGTATTTCGATCATCAGACAGAGCAATATACAACTCGGCCAGATCATAGAGGAATTCCCGAAGCCAGATGAATCTGAACCCACTCCACTTATTCTCTCGGCAGTTTTCCCCATGGTCACCTGGAACCGGAATCAGGTCCAGACACAGGGACTGATCTTTGAGTCATGGGAACTCCGCCAGTTATACAATGCTGACCTGCTCGATATTGGGTTCTTAAACGAGATCTTCATCCTTATACTCATTATTGCGATGTTTATCATCATCAGCGTCAATTACCTGCTCCTTAGCCGCCGACTTGTATTGTCAATACAGGAAATCAATGCGGGAACCGAGGCGTTCACTGACGGCAACTTTTCGTACCGGATACCAGTAACCAAGGATGACGAGATCGGGGGTATCGCCCGCGGGCTCAATACGATGGCGGAGGAAATTAAGAACGTGACGGCCTCAAGGGATGAACTGAACCGGGAGATTGCTGAACGCAGGCAGGCAGAAGAAGAGCTTCGTGAGAGTGAAGTCCGGTTCAGGACCATGAGTGACTGGACACAGGACTGGGAATATTGGCTTACCCATAACCGGGAAGTTGTCTACTGCTCACCGTCCATTGAATCTATCACCGGTTATTCTGTGGATGAATTTATGTCAGATAAGAACCTGATCGACAGAATGATCCACCCTGATGATCGTGCCCTGTGGGAGGAACACACCCCGATCCATACGGAAAGAGGGGATCAGAAGAATGAGAACCCCACAGAGATTGAATTCCGCATTATCACAAAAGATGGGAAAACACGCTGGATCAGTCATATCTGCCGGGCAATTTATGCAGATGACGGAACCTGGGCCGGAAGACGAATCTCCAATCGCGACATCACCAAGCGTAAAAAAGCAGAAGACGCACTCAGGACCGTCAACAAAAAGCTCAACCTCCTCTCCAGCATTACCCGGCATGATATCATCAATCAGGTGACAGGGGCAGAGATGTTTGTCGAGCTGATGGAGATGGAGGGTGAAATTCCTCAGGATTCGAAGGGTGCTGAGGACCTGAAAAAAGTTGCCGATGCCCTGAAGACGATTGAGCGGCAGATTGTCTTTACACGGGATTATCAGGATCTTGGTGTTCAGTCTCCGGGCTGGCAGAAGGTAGGACTAATCATTGACCAAACAGCTCCTACTGGAATCCAGGGACTAACCTTACTCAATGAGGTGGGAGATCTTGAGATCTATGCCGATCCCCTCTTTGAGAAGGTGGTCTATAACCTGTTTGACAACGCCGTCCGTCATGGTGAGAAAATAACCACGATACGGTTTTACAGCGAAGAAACACCGGAGGGGTTCAAAGTCGTCTGTGAGGACGACGGGATAGGCATCCCGGCTGATGTTAAAGAGAAGATCTTCAACCGGCAGTATTTCAAGCATACCGGTCTGGGGCTCTTTCTTTCACGGGAGATAGTCTCGATCACCGGGATGACTATTTCTGAAACCGGTGTGCCGGGAGAGGGAGCACGGTTTGAGATTCTGGTGCCGGAGGGGATGTGGCGATCAGGATAGTCTCTGCCTCATAACAGGCAGTTGGTGGGAGGAAAAGCAGATACTCCTGTCCTAAAGTGACAATACTGGCATTGCCGCCTGCCACTCACTCCCACCCTCCTTTCAGTCGGGCTGCTCGTTTCGTGATAGGCGGCTAATGTGGCCGGCGGTTTCTTAGGCTCTTTCTTACGCCTGAACCCCTCACTTTTCCTCCGCTTGCGCGTGAGGAAAAACACGCGTGAAACGATAGTTTCAGGCTTGTTTGATGAAAAACGGGTGTGAGGTGTCAGCCTCTCACATGTTTTGATATGAATCACGAAGTGATTTTTATCCCAAATGGGATTGTCGTTTTCAGATGAGTTCATGGGTTCCGGCTGCTACTACGTAACGCCTCCAGCGTCTCCGTTCGCTTCGCTCACGGGCACGCTTCCGGCTGTGGTGTGTGTTGATATTACCCAAGTTTGTCAGTTGGGTTATATTTGTGGGAAAAATGCAAGTTCTATTGTCCGAAAGACAGTATTATCCGAAATCCAAGCTCAAAGTGAAGAGTTTAAGAGAGATATTTTTACAAATACCTAGAACTGTCAATAAATTTCAATGCTCCTTCGTTAAACCTTTCATAAAAGCTGCTGTATACCACCCGGTTCTCGTGATCTACCAAAGAATTGTAGACCCGATTCAATTTAGCGATTGACGGTTCTTCTTTTGAATAGAATCCAAATGTCAGTGTAAGAAGAAATTCCACCGGAAATATCTTCCGCGATCGAATGATGAATCCAGACTCAACTGCTGCGCAGGCAATGTCTTCAAAAAAACGGCATTTGCCAGCTCTTTGCCAAACAAACGCCAATTTAAGCCCCGATTGGAAAATATGAGCACTTTGCAGGAAGGGTATATAAAGGTACCGAGTTAGTAAGTGCGAAAAAAGTAGGAAGCCCTATTGGGTGGGTATATAGACAGGTAGGCCGGCCATTTTGGTCAACGAGGCTACACGTTAACCGATGACACATGCAATGTATTTCTTAAATTTTGTCATGGATTCATCCGGATTATTTGTACCCGTTCTCCAACCCAACTGCGGTGAACCAGTAATCTTCTTGAAGATGCACAGGGTTTGGCGATTTTTTCAACAACTTTAGATCATATGATTTTGATTTCCCTTGGCTGCTCTGCCACTGATAGATCCGTCATCATAATACTATTGCAATAATACTGCACCCTTATATTAAAGAGATTTGGCTTTTAATTTTGGAATCTCTCATTAATATTGACTGGATTGATGAGAGTGCCGACTTGATCTATTCCTGATCCGCTGACTGATGGGGTTTGTTTGTATTGTTCATCGTTTTCAGATTTTCTATTGTTTCTTTTTGTCTGAATTGTTTGGGAGGGGTCATAGATAATGAAATTCCATGAAGAGAAATCCTGATTTAAGGCTGTCAAAAAAGAATGAGCGGATACAACGCACCCTTTCTCGAAAAAAGGAAGGGAAATTCTGAAG
>CAZBGM010000089.1:0-1576 GCA_964491505.1 uncultured Methanomicrobiaceae archaeon
TACAGGAGATTGGGTCCGCGATTGGTCTTCTGGATGTGTTTACCTCACTCGCAGAACGGTCCGTTTCCTCAGGCTACGTCCGGCCGGTCATTGAAGATTCGACTCGTCTGCTGATTGCTGACGGTCGCCACCCGGTTGTCGAGGAACACCTCGCATCAGGTTTTGTGCCAAACGATGCGGACCTCGATGCCGGCGGCGATCAGATCCTGATCATAACCGGTGCCAACATGGCCGGAAAGTCAACGTTTATGCGGCAGGTGGCACTCTGCTGTATCATGGCCCAAATGGGAAGTTTTGTGCCGGCGTCGCATGCGGTGGTGGGAATTGTCGATCGTATTTTCACTCGCGTCGGTGCTTTTGACGACCTTGCCTCCGGGCAGAGCACCTTTATGGTCGAGATGCTTGAGCTTGCAAATATTCTCAATAACGCAACGTCGCGAAGCCTTGTCATCCTCGACGAGATTGGCCGGGGCACCAGCACGCTGGACGGTTATGCCATCGCCCAAGCAGTGCTTGAATTTCTGCATGGTACGAAAAAGGAGGGCCCACGTACGCTGTTTGCGACCCATTTCCATGAACTGGTCAATATGGAGGCATCCCTCAACCGGGTGAAGAACTATCACTTCGCCGTCAGGGACACCGGTGACGATGTGGTATTCTTACGAAAACTCATTCCCGGTGCCACCGACAAAAGTTACGGTATTCACGTTGCGTCCCTTGCGGGCATCCCTAAAAAGGTCACGTCACGGGCCATCGGTATTCTCGACGGTGGCCGGGAAGACGGTGCAGGACCAAAAATTCAGCGCTATACCCAGATGCTCCTCGTGGATTCACCGTCAGCAGACGCATCCTCCGGTGCTCTGGCAAAAACCATCAGAGAGCTTGATGTCGATACGTTAAGCCCCCGTGAGGCGCTCGCCAAACTCTATGAATTACAGGATGCTGTCAGGGAGGGACGATAACCGATGGGAGTAATTCATCAGCTGGACGACCAGACGATCAACCAGATCGCCGCTGGTGAGGTCATTGAACGCCCATCGTCGGTTGTTAAGGAACTGGTTGAGAATGCGATAGACGCCGGTGCCACCCGGATTCGTATTGATATCGGTTCAGATAAAGAGTCAGTGACCACGGTCACCGTCACGGATAATGGCTGTGGCATGGCAGCAGAGGACGCCGCCCGTGCCTTTGATCGCCATGCAACGAGCAAGATTCTTGACGGCCGGGACCTTGATGCCATCTACACGCTGGGATTCCGGGGTGAGGCGCTGGCCTCCATCGCAGCGGTTTCCAGAGTGACACTTACTACCCGCCCTCAGGGGGGAGACGCGATTGAAGGAACGCAGGTTCTGGTGGTCGGCGGTGGCACACCGGTGGTCTCACTCGTCGGTGCACCGGAGGGCACATCGGTGAGAGTCGAGAAACTGTTTTTCAATACGCCCGCCCGAAAGAAGTTTCTCAAATCCCGCCAGACTGAACTGTCTCACATCTTCCGGACACTGGAGCACGCTGCATTCGCCGCCCCTGAGGTCGCGTTTCAGGTCCGGCACAATAGTAAGGAACAACTCAGCACCTC
>CAZBGM010000089.1:1676-5422 GCA_964491505.1 uncultured Methanomicrobiaceae archaeon
CATATCAGAACGGCCGGAAAAACCCTACCGGCCGGCTTTCTCCGGCGCTGACACACAACTTCGCCTGAGTGAGATCACTCCTGACTGTGGTTTTGAGGTGAACAGTCTCCCGCCCATGCGTATAATGGGGCAGATCTTTGAGGGTTACATTGTTGCCATTGCTGAATCCGACGGTACGCTCTTTCTGATTGATCAGCACGCTGCCCATGAACGCATCCTCTATGACCTCCTTGATGCCCGGCGTGGGAAAGAACGGTTTTCCCAGGAACTCTTAGTGCCCACAGTGCTACATCTGAACAGTTCAGAGGCGGCGACGCTGCGGGCCGAGAAAGATGTGGTTGAGGGTGAAGGGTTTGCCATCGATGAGTTTGGCGGCGATTCGTTTGCGATTCATGCTGTGCCGGTCGTGCTGGGAAAGCGCCTTGCCACCGAGACGATCACTGAAATTCTTGCGGGACTCATGCAGGAAAAACAAGACAACCTCGCTGACAAACGGGTTAAGATTGCCGCGACAATAGTCTGTCGTGCGGCGATAAAGGCCGGGACTCCACTCTCTGCCGAACAGATGCAGCGCCTTTTGGATCAGCTCTCACGCACAAAACTTCCCTGGACCTGTCCACACGGAAGACCGGTGTTCGTGAAGTTTGAGAAAAAGCAGCTCGATGCAATGTTTGAACGGACCTGAGATTTCAGGCCCAAAAATAATTTTTTATAAGGTACCTGAGTATCACTCAGGAATTTTTGAGCGCATCATAATGCCGGTAATGATGATTACAATACCGTAGGCGACCGCAAAGATACCAAGAACCTGCACGACAGCATACTCAGTGATCAGCGGTGCCATGGCAGCATAAATCCCCAGCAGGAATGCGATAATGCCGGCGATAATGAGCAGCACCTTATACCAGGTTGCGTCATGGCCGGAGAATGCCAGCATGATGTTGCTGATACCGAGCATAAAGGCCCATATTGCGATAAAGTATCCCACGGCCAGTATGAGGGTCCAGAAGTTGAGAAGTCCCATAATGCCGATAATAATGCCAATGACACCAAAGATCAGCAAAACAGCGGTCATAAGCGTACTGCCGCCGTCGCCTTTGAGTGCCTGAATTATCATACCCACTGAGAAGATCAGGATGGCTGCACCAAACAGGAGTGCCAACGACCCCATAACAATGAAAGTAAATGCCCACGCGATGCTTCCGAAGATGATGGCTAAGAGTCCGATAAGGACAAAGGTCCACCACGACGGGGTAAAGTTGAAAGTTCCCATAATTTGCTGTTCATCGGCCATTTATATCACCGTGAAAGAATCTCTGGTTTTAAAAAGATATAAAGGGATTTGTTTCTCAGGTCTGATTTACGGGATTTCATGTCGCAAAAACCGATCCTGCACCCGATTCATTTAGATTTTGCTAATTGTTTGCTTCTGGTCGGACTTTGTTCAGACCGGCAATCTATCAGAACGTATGGTGGCCGGATTAAAAATCAGAAGATAGGACACCCGACACACATGTCCCGCATCACCCGCAGGACGAAGAGTTTTTCGTCTTCCACTTTTTCCTGAGCGACGATCATTGAAAGCAGGCACTGACCGGCAAAAATTTCCCGCACCTCTGCAATGCCTGTCAGTGACGAGAGCAAAATGAGCGCCCGGCCTGTTGGCGTCAGCAACCGGCCAAGAACGAGTATCATCTTGCTGATAAATTCCCGTCCATCCTCACCACCGTCCAAAGCATACTCGAGCCAGTCATCAAGGCGTTCGCCGTCTGCGGTTGGAAGATACGGGGGGTTGCAGAGGACCAGGTCAAATTCCCCGCAGATGCCTCCGGCCATATCAGTCCGTATCACTTCCAGACCCAGAGTTCTGGCACTTTCGCAGGCATGGGGGTTGATGTCGGTTGCATAGACCCTTGTTCCCGGAACCTGTGCTGCGTAGGCAGCAACCAGCCCGCTTCCGCATCCGATCTCAAGAATGCTCTCGCCGGGCTGAATCTCCCGAAGTGCCGTCTGCGCCAGAAGGTAGGTATCGGCTTCGGGCTGGTAGACCTGGGGATGATACGGGGGCGAGGGATTCATGCTTCTTCCATTTTCGTTTCTGACCGGAAAAAACCATCTGCTTTTCATCAAACGCCTCCATTAGAGACGTTCAAAGGGTCAGCTATTAAGCCGAAGAACAGAAATGTATTGCATAACGATATGGACTTAATCATCGGTAAGGCCGCCGGACGTAATTTTCAGATTAATGCTCAGGAACTTGTGACCGGGCGGACCTGTATCATCGCCCAGTCCGGTGCCGGAAAATCGTGGAGTATTGCAGTTCTCTGCGAACAGTTGTGTCAGCACCAGATTGGCTTCTGCCTGATTGATACCGAAGGTGAGTATTTTTCCCTCAAGGATAAGTTTGACATTACCTGGGTCGGTATCGACGAGGAATGCGACGAGGATATCGAGAAAGTCAATATAAAGGCCCTGATGAGCGATGCTGTCCGGGAATCAAAGGCAATTATTTTCGACGTATCTGAGGTTGACATGTATGAGCGGGTGACAAAACTTGCTCACGTCCTCTACGATGTCGCAACAGAGCAGCGAAAACCGTATCTGCTCATCGTTGAAGAGGCGGATAAGTTCATTCCACAGTCCAAAGACTCCATAAAAAAGATTGAGGAGATCTCCCGGCGTGGCAGAAAACGCGGTCTGGGGATGCTGGTTGCGACCCAGCGCCCGGCGATTGTCACAAAGAATGTGCTCTCCCAGTGCAACAACCAGATCATCGGCAAGCTCTCGATAGAAAACGATCTCAAGGCAGTGGGACTTTTCTTCTCCTCCAAGGCAGAGGTTGACGAGCTGACTACGTTGCAGCCCGGAGATTTTTTTGTGATGGGTGGACTGACCCGTGAAAAAACCAAGATGCGGTTTGGCAAACGCCTGACCAAACACCGGGGTTTAACGCCGATACTGGGAGATCGAACCTCACTTGATATCAAAGCCGACTCTGAAGAGGACGAGGAGAGTCCCGAAGGGGATGTAAAGGATTCGGCAGAGCCTGAATCTTCTGGTACAGCACCGGCTGAAAAACCTGTGTCACCGCCAAAGCCGAAACCAAAACCGAAAGCAAAACCCAAACCCCAGAAAAGCCCTGCGCCCGCAAAGATTCCTCCTGTTCGTGAGGCCGGTGAGAAAAAAGCTGTGGTCTGTGTTTTTGGACGTGAGGAGATCCTTGCGATTGCCCAGAAGAAGGTGAAAAAGAAGGTTCTTGGGTTTGGTGAGGAAGAGCGTATCACTGAAGTCTATCAATCTTATCGCCCGCTTGTCCTGTTTGAAGTCCGTTATATTGCCGGAAAGCTGCGGAGGGCCACAAAAGTGACCCGCTTCATGGTCGAAGGAATGACCGGATCCTGTGCCACTGTCAAAAACGGGCTGTCGCTTCGCCCCTGCTTTAATGATCTACTTGGCCTTGAGGAGGATGAGGTCCGGGTAGCAACAACGCTTCCCTTAAGCGGTCTGACCCTGCCTGAACTTGAGGGATATACCCGGATGGATGAGCGTGCTGTTGCCGAAGCGGTTGAAGGGCTTGAAGAAAAGAAGAGGATCACGATAAAAGGTGAAGTTGGTGGCAGCCCTGTCTATGTGCCGTTGTTATCGCACGCGATTCCACAGCTTGGTGACCGGCAGGTGTCGGTTGACCTGAAGACTGAGCCGTATTCTGCTCCTGCCCGGCAGATGGCTGTGCATGAGTTTGATAT
>CAZBGM010000090.1:0-3326 GCA_964491505.1 uncultured Methanomicrobiaceae archaeon
TCTCACGCTCCCGAAGTGCTTTCGCGGTTGTATAAAATACGCTGCCAATGACCGTTCCTATCAGAAAAAAGGCATCACAGGAATCCGGAGTCTGAGGGTGCTGCAAAAAATACTCAGCAGTTGATGAAGTAATCTGAATGAATCCACCGTCTTCAGATAGTTTCTGCATAAGCTTGGACTCAGGTGTCCGATCCCATACAACAAAGAAATGAATCATCGTTCCTACTCCGGCCGGGTCATTTTACTTGTGACCATTCCACCAGTGCCTCAGACCTGCCATAAACTCCCATAAGAGATGGGATACCAAACCGACACTCGCGTAATAATAGTTTAGAAAGATTGTATTCTTAATTAATTAATTGCCCAAAAAAAAACATCCAGAGATTATCGAAACGTGAAAAAACTGAAACATGAACGAAAAAACCCTCAAGGGGAGAATATAGCTAAATTCATTGATTTAATAAGAAAATTTCCGAAATTATTTATCTTTTGCTTTCATGTACAAGTAGTATGGAAAATTCTACGAGAAATATCATTTTACTCCTTTGCGGAATTCTTATCGCCGTCATCGGTTTCTTCAACCTGCCTCATTTCTATGGTTATATCGGGCTGGGAACAGGAATTGCCATAATCATTCTCTCGCTTCTCGGATTTAAGAATAAAAAAGTGTACTGAAAAATTATCTTTTTTTTTATTGCACTATTACAATACAGAAATCCTGTGCATTAAGCACCATTATAGCAAAAAGAAACGAACAGAGAGCGTTACCGTACGCTGTTCCATTCAGAATTTAAGTTAAAATGCGGGAGGAGCGATTCGAACGCTCGGACTCCTACGAGACTAGGCCCTCAACCTAGCGCCTTTGACCTGGCTCGGCAACCCCCGCCCATTCATACGAATTAGAGCGAAATGCCAATGCAGACACCCAGACAAGCTGGTATACGTCCGCACTCCTCTATATACAACGGGGTTTGTGCTAAAATAGCTTACGTTTTCTACCCGGTAAGATACCTATTTTCCAGCCCAAAACGAAAGATTCCGGAAAAAGCGCCCCCGAATTTCGCCCCATTCAAAGACAGGCGAGATCAGAGATTCGATGTATATTTATGCCCTCCAGACAACAATTCAGTAGCATGTGGGCCAGAATTCTTGAAGAGTTTTCCGACTCTCCGGCACAGACTCAGGTAGTCAGATATCTGCTGGAGAACGGATTTGGCGTCAATACCGCCGGACGGGTTATCTGCAACGACGTAGAAATTCCGGCAACGCACCTTGCAAAGGTAATCGGCA
This sequence comes from uncultured Methanomicrobiaceae archaeon, assembly GCA_964491505.1. Classification (GTDB taxonomy): domain Archaea; phylum Halobacteriota; class Methanomicrobia; order Methanomicrobiales; family Methanomicrobiaceae; genus CAZBGM01. The sequence goes on from CAZBGM010000090.1 coordinate 1,291, forward strand.
TCGATCGAAGGGTCGTAGATGCAACTGCAAAACATATTCTCAACCTCCCACACATCGCTGAGATTTTTCTGAATCTTCGGGTTACCCCGGACCTTTCCAGACTGGCTGAGCATCTTGGTCTTTCGATGATAGTCCTGTATCCAAAAGATGCCACTGAAGGTGGGATTGTCGGATCAGCAGTCAGAGTGCTTACCGACCATGACGTCACCATCCGCCAGATATTTGTTACCGACCCGGTGCTCTCTGAAGATCCACGTCTCGTGATTATAACTGAGGGACCAATACCAGCTGTCGTGTATGAAGAGATGCGCGGTCTTCCCCAGACCCGCAGACTCATTATTTAATTCTTAGAATTTCGAAGCGCTTCAACTTCTTTTGCAAGAGCTACCAGCTCTTTTCGTTTCTTTTCCGGCAGATGATTCGCACGTGCCAGACGCTCTTCGAGCGTGAGGATAATCTCTCCATGCAGAAGGTTATCGGCATGAGCGACAATCTTCTCTTCAATGGTAGAGGGAACACAGTCCCGTGGCGGAAGACCCAGCTCAACACATTCATCAGCAGTCAGGCCCACACCAACATGACACTCGACAATACGTGCAACTTCTTCAGGAAGTCCCTCATTCCGGCAGATATCTGCGCCAATAATGCCATGGTCCAGCCGGTGACTCTGGCATCGGCCGATATCGTGTAAGAGTGCTCCGACCCGCACCAGATTGCAATCAATATCCGGCCGGGTGCAATACGTCTGGGCAAGAGCACAGACCGCATGGCAATGATCAATAACTGACTGGCTACAACCGGTCCGAAACAGCAACCGTTCAGCGTCTTCAGTAGAGATCACAAAAAAGATTGTTACGATTATTAATTGACGCCCAAGACCCTTTTCATGGTCGTGACGCGACGTTCAAGGGCAGCGGTAATGAGATCATTGTCAAAATGCTCCACCTCACGGTCACAGTGTATGCATTTGAAGTCACGGGCAATGGCATCAATAAAGGTAATGCGGTTGCCGCACTCCGGGCAGAAATAGAAATCGTTCTCTGTCTCATAGGCCAGTCGGAGTTTGAGCTTTTCAAGAACTGTTTCCATATCTTCCTGAATTGCATAGGCAACCATATCGAGCTTCAGTGTCCAGAGATACGTAAGCCAGCCAGTTTCCGGGTTCTTTTCCCTCCTGTACACAGCAAGGCGTTTCCCATAGAGCGTATAGAGCGTGTGGCGGACTGTGTTGAGACTGATCTCGGTTAATTCAGCAAGCTCCTCATCACTTTTCTCCTCACCTTCCGGGAATTTTTCGAGAAGTTCCAGCCCATCATCTCCAATCATACGGAGGAGGTAGGCACGCTGTGCCGGGTCTGCAAGTATTTCGTCCGCGGTTACCATCTGTCTATACTTCTGCGCACGAGAGATATAGTAGTATCGAGCTTCGCAAATGCCGCATCCCGGTCCGGGCCCGTTCCGTACACACTCAGAACGGCACTGCCCTCCTGAATTTCAGTTCCGGGCCATGGGATGTCGGCAATAGAAGGAGCCATCTTTTTTAGATCGTCACCTACCGTCAGGTCACGATCAGCAAAGAGAACAGAACGGATCGCCACCTGCTTCGGCATGGGCGTTTCCATCAGCAAATTCCCGGCACAGGCCGCCATGTGATGCTCAAATACGCTTGTCTTCGTTGCCCGCTCCACCGTATCAACCGTCGCCTGAAACCGTGGATTGATCTCAATAATATGAATGGTATCACCATCAAGCATCAGGTCAACGCCGACTGAGCCAATACACCCACTCCAGCCTGCTGCATGTTCTGCGATTTTAATGAGAGCGGCTGACTGATCCGTATCAAACGGCGTAACCGAGCCGGAGAAACCAAATGCCTTTTCTCCGTCACCGCCACGAAGAAGCTGAGCATTTACAGCAAGGGCACAGGCACGGGTACCGTCTGCCACACAGGAAACCGAGCAGGGAATCCCGTCAACGGGCTGTTGGCGCAGATACGGCACCGGCTCGTCCCAGAGCTGATTCCACGCCTCCTCCTC
>CAZBGM010000090.1:3426-5275 GCA_964491505.1 uncultured Methanomicrobiaceae archaeon
GTTGGCGCAGATACGGCACCGGCTCGTCCCAGAGCTGATTCCACGCCTCCTCCTCATCAGCATTTTGAACAAGTTGGTTTCTCCACCCACCGGCACCACGAAGCGGCTTAATAAATGCAGGATAGTCATGGTCTTTGCAGAGAGGCGGGACCGGCAACCCCGCACGGAGAAAGAACTCCTGCATTACGAGTTTGTCGAGAAAGCGGTGCGCCGTTTCAGGTGGGGTGCCGGATACGGGCAGCGTCACCTGCAGATCCTCGACACCGGAGGTCAGAATCAGATGATCCACGGGCGTTTTAGCAACAACCGATTCTATAAGCTCAGGGATCTCAGCTATCTCCTCAAACGTGTGGCACTCTTTGGTGTACCAGTGCAGATCCTGGTCACAGAAATAATCGACGGCGAGCACCTCATACCCGGCACGAAAGGCCGATTCAACCACATGGCGGGTGGCGAAACCGGCGATGATGACCCGTCCTTTCACTCGGCAAACCTCTTGCCGTGTTCGGTCGGAATAATGCGCATCTGGGCGTCAGGATACTCGCGGTTCAACTCAGAACTTTGCGTCAGATGATCCAGAAAGAGTGCCAGGCTTGAGATTTCTGAGTGGGGCTGCGTGGAGACTGATACATTATAATCCGCAAGGTCATAGAGATCGCTCGGCACCTTTTCCGCACCAACCACAACCAGCACCTTCTCATTGCTGCGGATCTCTTCCTCCACATCCGTCATCCGCAGGCCGTACATCGTCAGATGCACCACAATCCCGCCGTCATCCTTCCAGTCCCGGATACAACGCTTCCAGGAGACATCATTCTCTAAAAAAAAGTCGCCGCCCCAGCGCTCGGCAACACTCTCTATCGACCGTTTTACTCCGGTATCGTTGGTTGCCAGATACATGCCTTCTGCCCCTAACGCCCGTGCGGTGAGACCAACGTGGGTCGTTACCCGCTGATCCCGCTCAGGCCGATGCCCGACACGAAGGACTGCAATTTTTGAGGTCATTTCTTCTCTGGTTCGCTCGTTTTCGGGACTTTAATGATGCCATTCTCAAAAACAAGGCCGGCATCTTTTACCGTATTTACCATCTGGCACTTCAGAAGACTCTCCTGCACGGAAAAAAGACGTGCTGAACTCCCGCTATAGGAGATGAGATAATTATTCTGCATCCGTGTCAGCGACGCACAGACCTCTTCTTCGGAGAAGCCGGTTATTTCCATGAGATCCTCCACCCGAACTTTCTCCCCGTTACAAAAACTGTGATAGATCTTCCAGTCAATATCTTCCTGCCGCATCCCTAAAATATACACCTGTAGCAGGATATACCTTTTTTCTGGCGGGTCACATGCCGGTCTGCCGGAGGTAAGATTCATCTGGTACGGAGGCAGAAGATCCATAACAGGGATGACGATTGATTACTTTGAACTTGCCGAGCTCGCTGACCGAATTTTAACAATAGCAAAAGACGATGTGGACGTCCTTGCCGGGGTAATTGAGGAGCTTGATGAAGAACTGCGTTGTGAACTCTTCAACTCGGATTTTCTAAATGTATGGCAGGTTTTCTACTATTTTTACCGGGAACAGCCGGATGAGCTGGCACTTGACCGGATGCTTCTCCACTCGGCAACAGAACTCAAAAATATGGTTCTGATAGGCGATGAGCAGTACCGTGAACTCTGGTTCGGGATGGATAGTTGTGTACCATATATGGTTCTCAAAGAAGACAGCGAAGAGGTTCAGCGGTTTTCCGGGGAGAAAGGATTCGATGAGGGACTTTCGGCACTGAACGAGGATTAATACAGGAATACAGGACGTTGTTACAGGAGCGCCGGGTCGCCAACGGTGATCC
>CAZBGM010000091.1:0-5186 GCA_964491505.1 uncultured Methanomicrobiaceae archaeon
TGTTCACCACGTTCAATGGAGTTTGTTTCAAGATAGACGTCAAAGAGCGGACTTTTCGTACCGCCGCTGACCCGCTGAATGGATCGCAGGATACCATTTATGATAACCCGGTCTCCGGGGGCGACAGTGCCGGTCAGATCATCAGAAATATCGACATCAAGAGTCTGTGGTTGCTCGCCACCGCGAAGACCTTCAGGAGATTCCTGAATTCTCATCTTTTGAACGTCGATAAACGTCGAATGTGAGGGTGAAATCTCCATCTTGGTCTGGCGTTCACATTGCTGGCAGGGTCGATAGGGGTCGGTAAACTTCCCATAACTCTGGGCATAGGGTGGTGTGAGGGTGCCACAGTTCAGGCAGCGAAAGACCGCAGACGTCAATCGGGGACGCACCTCGGTTGTTTTTCGCACAACGCCTTCGACTGAAACAAAGGTGTTGATATTATTGGAGCGGATATTACGAATGCCCAGTTTTTTAGGCAGGTGAATAAACCTGACATTGACGCTCTGGACGTTCTCCTCGTCGTCTTTGGTGAAAATAAGGTTGTAATCCCGTATGGCATCCTTGATGTCGCTGAGAACCTTGCCGGGTTTTTTCAGCAATTCATCAGCGAGGGAGAGACCTTTTTTTCCGTATTTCTCAATATCCTTATAATCTATTGTCAGAGAGCGAAGGTGCGGAAATTCCCTGCCGATGTCGGCGAGTTCATTCTTGTAATGTTTTTTGAGGAAGCGATTCCAGTCACCGACACGGTCAGTAACTTTTGCTTTCGTTTTTGGCTGTTCCTCTTCTCCCACGTATGATTACACCTGCCGTTCTGCTGCGAGGATACATTTTGCAATCAGGGCTTCCATCTGGATCTCAGCATGCGCCCCCTCACTCAGTCTAAAGTCGGTATCACCCAGATAACCGATCATCTCAGCTTTCAGTTTCCGATCCATCTCATGAGCAACCAAAACCCGATACCACTGACTGATCAGTTCGTCGGGGGAGATGCCTCGCCGATGCATGAGTTCATGTAACTGGTATTCCGCGCCGTCGAAATCACCGGAAAGAATTGTCTGTACCAGGTCACCAATCTCTTCCGGTCGGGCATTCGAGGTAATCTCATAGATCCTGGTGGCATCGATTTCAGGACCGATGATTGCGGCTCCCTGCAGGGCGTTAATTGCCCTTCGCATATCACCCTGCGCAATATAGATGAGTGCATCACGCGCGTCTGCGGTAATGGTAAGCTGTTCCGCTTCTGCTATTCTCTGGATCTCTTCGGCGATTGCTTCATTATCAAGGGGTTTGAACCGGTATATGGCGCATCTGCTCTGAATCGGATCGATAATTTTTGATGAATAATTACAGGACAGAACAAACCGACAGTTCTGTGCGTAGTTCTCCATCGTGCGGCGAAGTGCTGCCTGAGCATCTGAGGTCAGGGCATCTGCCTCGTCAAGAAAGAGAATTTTAAATGATGAGTCGCCCAGTGGGGCGGTGCGGGCAAACTGCTTAATCTGGTTTCGAACCACATCAATGCCCCGTTCATCAGACGCGTTGAGTTCACGGAAGTTCATATGCCAGTTTTCACCAAAAAATTCTCTGGCAAGAGCGACAGCGGAAGTCGTTTTTCCGATACCCGCCGGTCCGGTAAAGAGCAGATGAGGAAGATTTTTCGTTCTGACGTAATTTTTGAGACGTGCGATGATATTCTGCTGTCCGACTACGTCTTCAAGGCGCATTGGCCGGTATTTTTCTATCCAGATAGTCGTCTCTCCCTGCATATTTCTTCTCACCGGTTTCTTGTTACTACTTGATCTGCCAGGGAAATAAGGTCGTTCTTTGAACTGAAAAAAATGCCTGAAAGTGCCTCTATAAGTAGATCTGAATAAAAGAGTAATAATCAGGTCGTGCTAAGAGCGATAGCACAAGAGAGAAGAAACAATGGAAGCAGCACAACGGGTATTTGCAGTGGAATATGCACAGTCACAACGGGGAGAAAAAGGCGTTCGAATTCTTTCTGACAGGAGTCTCTGCAAACGTATGTTCATTATTGGTGCACTTACTGAAGTTTCAGGCAAACCCGGAGAAGTGATGCGCGCACGTTGCGCCGATCCCACCGGAGCATTTACGGTAGAAATTTTTCCGGAATATTCTGAGGCGGCACAGACACTTTCCGAACTTTCTCCCCCCCTCTTTGTCGCTGTTCATGCAAAACCCACCAGCGGTCTGATGACAATCCGGGGCGATACCCTTTGCCCGGTCGAACGTCATGTGCGTGATGCCTGGGTGCTGGAAACCATTACCATGACGCTGCAACGAATGGAACAGTCGCCTTCCCTTACATCTGAAAACCGGGCCGTCCTTCTTTCGGCACTGCGCCGGGCACTGGAAACTGTCCCTGAAACATCAGCTCAGGGATCTGGGAAAGACTATCGTAAGGTCATTCTCTCGATTCTTGAAATCGAAAGCGGGCCGGGCGGCATGCCCCTGTGTGATCTCCTGAGTCGTGCCGAACAATCCGGGATTCCAACTGAGCATGCAAAACTGGTTATTGAAACACTTTGTGAAAACGGGGAATGTTACCAGCCAAAACAGGATCTTGTCCGGCTGCTATAATGAAAAGACAATTCACCTGACGTGAACCCACATCTGAGAAAATCTTTCAAACTCATCTTAAATCTACAATGAATCCTGTTTTTGTTCCTGATGGTCCCGCTCTGTTGATGGAGGGTGAGATACGGCTTCTTCTGATCAGCGATGCCCATTTTGGCGGAGAAAGCGAGCTTGAACGCCGCGGCGTGCATATCAGGAGTCACAGCGAACAACGTCTTGAACGACTTTTTGCCTGTATTGAACAAACCTCTCCGGATCTCCTGCTCTTTTTGGGAGATGTCAAACAATCGGTGCCGGTTATTTCATGGCAGGAAGAGCGCGAACTTCCGTCAATCTTTGAACGGATTCGCGAACGGGTACCGATGCAGGTGATGCCGGGAAACCACGACGGAGGAATCGGACGGTTTCTAAAAGTTGGTGAACTGCTGCCATCAGAGGGCATTCTTATCGAAGACATCGGTTTTTTCCATGGTCACCGCTACCCGGCACCAGCACTGCTGGGGCATTTAATCATCTGTGGCCATCACCATCCGGTAGCTAGCATCTATGATGGGGTCGGATATCCGGTCCGGGCTCACCCGGCCTTTGTGCTATGTGAAACAACCGGTTGTCCGGCACTAAATCCTCCAGATGATGCCAGTCTGGGGAACACCCGATTCCTGATTATGCCTGCATTCTATGAATTTGCAGGCGGTGTAGACGTGCGTACGATTAAACAAAGTGGCCTAAGCCCGCTTGCACGTTGTATTGATGAATCAACAGCGGAGGTAATGCTAAGTGACGGGACCTATCTTGACACCATCGCAGGACTTAAAGAAACCAGCACGTAACTGTCTTTCTCCGGCCATTCAGGATATCCTGAAAGAACGGGGGTTTGAAGAACTTTCGACGACACAGGAAGCAGCGATACCTCCAATTGTACAGGGGAACCATGTCTTAATTATCGCTCCGACCGGTACCGGAAAAACGGAAAGTGCGATGTTGCCGGTCTTTGACCGCCTGAAAAAAAGCAGTAGTGATGGATTTCGTGCTCTCTATATTACACCTCTTCGCTCACTGAACCGGGATATTCTTTCCCGAATGCAGTGGTGGTGCGAGCGTCTGGATCTTTCCATCGGTGTTCGGCATGGCGATACAACACAATACGAACGCAGAAAACAGGCTCTTTCGCCCCCGGATTTACTGGTCACCACACCGGAAACACTCCAGGCACTCTTTCTGGGATCACGTCTGCGAAACCACCTCAAAAATATTGACTACGTCATTATCGATGAAATTCACGAACTTGCCGGTAGCAAACGTGGCGCTCAGCTTTCGGTTGCCCTTGAACGACTCGTTGAATATGCTGGCGAATTTCAGCGCATCGGGCTTTCTGCAACAGTTGGAAATCCCGATGAGGTCATGCGGTTTCTTGTCGGAAACCGGGGCGGTAGTCTGGTAGATATTCCGGTCGCACCTCATATTCAGATGCAGGTCTCCTATGCCGGCGATGAATTCTCCGGACAGGTCAAGGCAGTTGAACGATGTCTTGCCAGTGAACCTTCGACGCTGCTTTTTGTGAATACGCGGGTAACGGCAGAAGCATTAGGACATGCCCTGTACGGACGTGGTGATATAGACGTACATCATGGTTCGTTATCGCGGGATGTGCGTATTGAAGCAGAAGAGCGGTTTAAGTCAGGGGTGTTGCGGGCTCTTATCTGTACTTCCTCAATGGAACTTGGTCTTGATATCGGCCATATTGATCAGGTCGTCCAGTTTGGCTCGCCACGTGAGGTGCGGCGGATTCTCCAGCGGGTCGGACGCGCCGGTCACCGCCTTGATACGGTTTCCCGCGGGACAATTCTCACGACCGGCTTTGACGATCTGCTGGAATCGATGGTCATCTCCCGGAAAGCAAAGGCTAATGAATGTGAGAATCTGCTCGTGCCACGAGGCGCTACAGACGTTCTGGCAAACCAGATTGCCGCGATTGTTGCAGAATATGGAGAGATCTCTTTTCCAAAACTGAACAGCATTGTCTCCCGGTCGTATTGCTTCTGTGATGATGATGAACTCATACAGCGGGTTGCCGACCAACTCACGGTGCACCGTCTTGTACGCATTGATCAGGGTATGGTTTGTCGCACCGGGAGAACCCGGATGTACATGAACACCAACCTCTCTATGATTCATGACGAACGAAGTCTTTTGATCATCGATATCACCACCCGCCGGGCGGTTGGGTCGCTGGATCAATCATTTGTGGTGACCTGGCTTCATACCGGTGCAGCATTTATTGCCAAAGGTCAGGTCTGGGAAGTTCTCAGTATCGAAGAAGGAAAGATTCTCGTCGAGCCGGCCAGACGCCTCAAAGGAGAACTCCCGTCATGGGAAGGGGAGCAAATTCCGGTACCCTTTGCCGTCGCACAGGAGGTGGGGAAAATACGGAGAACACGTGAGATTCAGGACTATGCCCATGACGGCAGGTGCCTGAAGGTCATTCATGAAATGTTTGGAGCGATGGATCACGGGAACCATCTCCTTCCTACGGACCAACATCTTATTCTCGAATATTTTAAAGAAGGGGTTATCCTGAATGT
>CAZBGM010000092.1:0-5169 GCA_964491505.1 uncultured Methanomicrobiaceae archaeon
ATGATTTCCGGGAGCGGAAAGTTGCCGGATATCGGTGTGCCTGTGGATTTATTCATGCGGCCGGACTGGACCCGGAGGATCTGGCCCGGATGGGCTGGAGGGAGGATACTGGCGGTAGTGTAAGGAGATGAGGGTATGAGCTGGGGGAGGAAAATCCCTTTTTTGGGAGATGTCTGTTTCGGGAAGAGAAAAGAAATAACAATCAAACACTCCGAAAATTAACGGCTATAAGTGTCAGCAATCAGGAATTTTGTCAGAACCTTTCACCCCAGAGTCCGAAATACACATACCTCGTCTATGCAAAATCTACCGGTCACCCATACATTCAACGCTATAATTTGGTACCTTTTCTTCAGATCTAAAAGAACGAATCCTAAAAAAATGAATCCAGAAAACCCACTACCAATCGAAATGATTTTCCTCCTGCACCAGAAACAGAGACCTTCAGATATATGGATCCACTTATAGCAACCCTCTCTGACTACTGGGGATACTCTTCCTTTCTCCCGCATCAGGAGTCAGTCGTCCGGGAACTGCTCAGCAACAAGGATGTCTTCCTGCTCAAAGCCACCGGCGGAGGGAAATCACTCTGTTATCAGCTCCCCCCGGTCCATACTAAAACCTTAGGCATCGTCATCTCACCACTCATCTCCCTCATGAAAGATCAGGTGGACGACCTGAACCAGAAAGGCATCCGGGCTGCAACCCTAAATAGCCAGATCCCATCTTCAGAACAGCGGCAAATAAAGAAGGATCTTCAGGACGGCAAGATCCGTCTTCTCTATATATCGCCCGAACGCTTTGCCACCGAATCCTTTGTAAAATTTGTAAAATCCCTCTCACCTTCACTGATTGCTATCGACGAAGCCCACTGCATCTCAAAATGGGGACATGATTTCCGGCCCGAATACCGGAAGCTCCATACTATCAAAAAAATGTTCCCGGATGTTCCGGTCATTGCTCTTACAGCCACCGCAACAAAGGAAGTGCAGAAGGACATTGTGGACCAGTTAAAGCTGAAGAATCCCCGGATTCATATCGGGTCATTTGACCGGCCGAACCTCAGGTATGAGATTCGGGATGCAGGGGATGTCAACGACCAGATTCTGGAATATCTTGATAGCCACCCGGAAGATTCGGGAATTATCTACTGCTTTTCTCAGAAAAACACCGAAGAGCTTGCGACGTTTCTGCGGCTCAACTCGGACAATGCACACTATGCTCTGCCTTACCATGCCGGCCTAAAGGACGAGATCCGTAAAACAACGCAGGAGAAATTCATCCGGGACGAGGTCCGTATTGTCTGTGCAACGGTTGCCTTTGGTATGGGTATTGACAAGCCCGATATCCGGTTTGTTATCCACGCAAACCTTCCCAAGGATATTGAATCCTATTATCAGGAGATTGGCCGGGCAGGACGTGACGGGCTGCCTTCCGACTGCATTCTCTTCTACAATCGTGGTGATAAAGGCAAACTGATGCATTTTATAAAAAAAGACCATTTCAGTGCCGAACGAAAGAAGATCCGGATCAGTAAGCTCCTTGCCATGTCTGATTACTGTGAATCACCGATCTGCCGGAGGAAGGTACTGCTGGGCTATTTTGGTGAGGATTTTGAACAGGTGCCCTGCACATCCTGTGACAACTGCCTCTATCCAAAACAGAAGATCGACGGGACTGAACTGACAACAGCGATTCTGACTGGTGTGATGAATATGCCATTTGCTGTGGGTAAGAGAAAGGTTGCCCTGATGCTGCGGGGTTCTTCGTCAAAGGATATCACGTCGTTACATCCGGAAAGGAATCCGGCATATGGAAAGTGCTCTTCTTATTCTGAGCAGCAACTGATGAAATGGATCGGAGAACTGATTCAGCTTGGCTATCTTCAGGTCTTAGATGATGGCTATTCAGTTCTTATGATCTCTGAGAAAGGTCGGTATCTGCTGGAAAGTACCGGAGATCAGTCTGTAACCTTTAGCATGCCTTCAGCAACAGAGGAACCGGTGCGAAGGATTAAGGGCAGCCGGTTTGCCGATGTAGACTATCATGCAGGGCTTTTGAGGGAACTAAAGGCTCTGCGTAAGGATATTGCACGGGAGCAAGGAACAGCCCCATATATAATATTCCATGACGATTCACTGGTAGAAATGGCCTCGGTCCTGCCGACGACCCGTGAGGAACTGCTGGAGGTCCGGGGTGTTGGGCAGGCGAAATGTGAGCGGTATGGTGATGCGTTTCTGGGAATGATACGCCCGTATGCCGTCGCGAGGCCGGCACCATTTACCGGCAGTAGTGGTGGAGCGAAAAGCAGCACATGGTATGAAACCCAGACGGTGCCGGAACCTGCCTGTTTTCCTATGAGATCTGAGAGAATGCCAGAATCTGTTCCTGAACTACAGGTGGAACCTGTGGTGGAAGTCGTTCCGGAGTCAGAGCCGGGTACTGTTTTTCTGATACTTAAAAACGATATAATGCCAAAGATACATGAACAGGCCTTAAGGACGGATCTTTCTGACAGAGAACGTTCCCGGCTGCTTGATCTGCTCTATGTTCTGAAGAAGACGGGGTCGGCAAAAAACTGGGATGAGATGGGCCGGTTTCTTTCAGACCTTGGAGTTGAGGAGCTGGCGGTGCAGTGCCAGCTCCATGCCGGTGAGGAAGAGAGAGCAGAACAGTAAATAATTGTATTATAAGGGTCTTTAGGCTGTTAGAACGCTGTCATTATGGCTATGCTGACAGTGCCGCCTGCCACCTCACTCCTGCATGTCTTTTGCACCCATCACAGGTGTTTAGACCAGACATTCATACTCTCAAAAGATCCGCCGATATTGGTATTATTGAAGAGCGTACCACCAAACTGATACCCAGCTCCTGCAAATAGACGGTTGACCGGCAGCACCAGAGCACGGGCAATCGTATAGGCCGTAAAGTATCCTTCCTGACGCATTGCCTCTTCCATGACAGCAAGCAATAGCGAACTCAATCCTCTGCCACGGAACGCTGGTTTTGTAGCAAAGTCAGTCATCTCAACGCATTTCGCCACCGGATCTTTTTCTGCCGAAGAAGCAGCTACAAGTTTTCCATTCTGACGAATGAGAAAATACACCGTCCCTTCTTCCATCGTATCTTTCAGGAAATCAGGGCGGTGAATCGGAAACGGATAGGTAGCAAACACCTCATCATACAACGCAGCCAGCTCATCAGTATCCTCAGGTTGTGCGGGCATCAGAGAAAATTCTGAGGGGGGGTCCCTGAGGACTCCGTTATGCCCACCGGCAAGCGCTGCAGCCAGTATCTCTTCCTGCTCATGTCCGTTCAGAACCGTTGCCCGTGCCGGATTCAGATACTTTGCCAGAAAGAACCCGTCAGTTATTCCTTCAAACATGAGGGGAATGTGTGCCTCAACCTGATAACCCGCAGCACAGAACGTTTCTTTGGCAGAAGCAGGAACTTTAGTTATGATCTTAGAAGAACAACTACCCTTAGCAAGAAGACGAAGGGTCTTAACCATCGTTTCAGGATCGTTTTCTCCCATATTCATCAGATAGACACGATCATTAAACGGTCCGTGCTGGATGAACGCACCGTCAACAACTGAGATGGTATCAGGTGTCATCTCTGCGGTCCATGCGATCGTTATCTTCCGGCACCAGGGTGATTGTTTTATCGTAATCCGAGAGCAGTTTCTCGATACCCACCGCGTGAGATTCATCTGCGTCGTCAAGCTTGAGCTGGAGGGTGCATGCCTCACAGTTCCGGTCGCAATAAACTGTTTTATAATTTTCCGGTTCCTGATAGGTGGAGATCACACCTTCATAGTTCCGTAATACCACCTTGTTCGTGGACCAGGAGAGCAGATAGTTGGGCATAATGGGAATCTTTCCTGCTCCGCCCGGCGCATCGATGACATAGGTGGGGACCGCAAAACCGCTGGTGTGTCCAATCAGACTTTCGATGATCTCGATACCCTTGCCAACCGGCGTTCTGAAATGAGCAATCCCCTCGGAGAGATCACACTGGTACATATAATAAGGTCTGACCCGGTTTTGTACCATCTTATGCACAAGCTTTTTCATAATCCGTGGACAGTCGTTTACCCCGGCAAGCAGTACCGACTGATTCCCCAGAGGAATGCCGCCATCAGCTAATTTACGCAGCGCCTCTTTTGAGGACGTTGTAACCTCACGTGGATGGTTAAAATGGGTGTTCAGGAACAATGGATTGTGTTTTTTCAGAATGGCAACGAGTTCGTCAGTGATGCGGTAGGGCAGAACTACCGGCACCCGGCTTCCGATTCTGAGGACCTCAACATGGGGTATGTTTTGCAGTTCTGTGAGGATCCAGTCAAGCATACTATCAGGAAGCATCAGGGGGTCACCACCTGAGAGCAGCACATCACGGATCTCCGGATGGCCAGCAATGTATGCGATACCTTCTTTAATCTCACTTACAGCCGGTATTGCGTTCACGTCGCCCACCCGTCGTTTTCGGGTGCAGTGGCGACAATACATAGCACAGAGGTTACTGACCAGAAAGAGCACTCTGTCAGGGTACCGGTGGGTGATACAGGGAGCCGGGCTGTCAGTATCCTCTGCCAGTGGATCTTTCATATCACAACGTTCATGGATGAGTTCTGCTACTGAAGGGAACGCCTGCATAAAGATAGGATCATTGACATAATCATCAGCCTGTATCAACGAGAGATAATAGGGCGTGATACGCATCGGAAAGGTGTTGATAGTTTCTTCCAGTTTAACCCGTTCATCCGGAGAAAAACTGATACCCAACAGATCTTCAACCATGGCAATATCAGTAATAGCATGGCTGATATGCCAATGCCAGTCGTTCCAGTTTGAAGAGAGAGTCGTTGGGTCAATCGATTCAGCAATATGTTGTTGATTTGTCGAATAAATAGTCATAAAAAGGCACAATCGGTATCCGTTAGGGATCGTATCTTGGCGACCATATATATCAATTGTGGAAACCGCAAAGTGACTTTAAATTGCTAAAATAAGCTCAATTCTCCTAATTTTAGCTCTGCCGGATGCGATACGGCATCCCGGAGATCTCTTCTCTACAATACCGATTTACAAGGCTTATTTCTACCAAAAACGCCTGAATCCCGAAGAAACCGGGATGATGTCATTTGTTGACAACGATTGTTTTATG
>CAZBGM010000093.1:0-5084 GCA_964491505.1 uncultured Methanomicrobiaceae archaeon
AAAGTAGTTTTGCCGATTTATTCATTCGAAAATTATTGATAGATTCACATTTCACGAAACGAGCTGCCCGACTGAAAGGAGGGGGGAAGTGAGTGGCAGGCGGCATCTCAGCCCTCTATTAAGTCTCCCACTTCCGGCAGCTGTCTGCGACCGGCGGGAGCAGTCTGTTGCCTGAAGTGGTTCACTTCTTTCCTCTCCCCTAAAAAAGGGAGTTCCCTCCCTCATACCCTCATCTCCTTGCACTGCCGCCGGTATCCTTCCATCCAGCCCATCCGGGCCAGATCCTCCGGGTCCAGTCCAGCCGCGTGAATAAACCCACAGGCACACCGATATCCGGCCACCTTCCGTTCCCGGAAATCATACACCAGCATATGAGTCGGGACCTTCTTTCCGCAGACCGGGCAAAAAATGGAGGCCATCAGATCCTCCCCCAATACTGACTCGGTCCCTGTTGCGGTGCACACTCCTCATACCAGGCCACCGCTCCGTCATGCTCATGTCTCCGCCGCCTCATTTCTCTCCACCATTCTAATGCAGCCACTTCATCTGCCTCGCTGCACACGGGTTCTTTCCTGCTCTGGCTTACCGGTAAGATGAGTGAGGTTCGGAGGCATCCTGAAAAACCCTGCCTCACAAACCCGAGATCTCCGGAATTACAACCCGGAATCAACCAGACCCAGCGGTCTTGGTGGAGGATAACTATGGCCGGTTAAAACAATGTCTCCGGACAGATTAACATACGGAATAACCGATCCATAGGGAAAATCGTCTTTGTACTTCTGAATAATGATCTGATATACCATCTCTCCCTTCATATCCGTAATACAAATGCCGGCAATGTCATACTCAAGTCCGTTTATTGAACGTGTAATATTTTCATCCGAAAGTGCGACGGAAACTGCATCATCTGCCGTGAATTCGTAAAATCCTGTTTCGTCAGGGTAGCAAACTTCTGCTGACAATGAGCATGGACTATGCTCACCAACGGCTACGGCGTAGTAGTATCCGTCGTGTTCAAAATAGTGATGATTATAGTGTACCAGCGCATAATCAGCCTCTTCTGCTGTCAGTTGCAGACCCTCCCATCCCGCCTGAAACGCACGATCCAATAGCGGATTGTTTTCAAACGAGGAATCAACCGGAGATAGAGCATCATATCCGTACAGCTCAAGGTTCATTACAATCTCCCGTTTATCTGTATGATTAATAATAACCGGATCCCCGCCTTCACTCACATTTTCAATTATGAGAACCTTACAGGAACAGGGCTCAGTACGTGAAGTATTCGTTCTGTATGGAAACGGAGAATAATCCGGCCCTCTGATCTGATCAATGACATTCTGCTGATCTTCTGTTGGTTGTGTTCCTACCCAGCATGCACCGGTTTCAGGGAACCATCCATATCCCTGCTCCTCCAGAATCCGGGTAATATTTTCGTCATCTACTCCCTGACGTTTCAGTGAGTCGATCATCGACTCCACCGGCGAGGTATAATTATTCAGATCTTCAATATCTTCAGGCGATGAAGAGGGAATCGGGTTATCGCTGGTGACCTGGGCATTCTGTCCAGTACAGCCGGAAAGGAGGGTTAACATCACAAAAGCAATGATCACAGGAACCGGTGATACTTTCATCTGAATCTATTCATCATCATAGTAAGAATCCATAGGCCAATAGAATCAGAATAAATCCCACACTAATGCCCCAGATAAGAAAGGCACAGACCACCCGGCGGGTCGGGGGTTCATGCAGTATTCGAATCCCGATAAACACGATTCCAAGCGTCCAGATGCCGGTGATGAGGTTTACCAGAGGCATCCATCCGAGGAGCAGGCAGGGCGTTGCCCCATACATGAGTACCTTAAACGTCTGGTCGATCTGTTTTCTTCCGCCGGTGACATACACCAGAAGATGGAGCCAGAGACCCCCGATAACCAGGAGGATAAGTCCCTCGATAAGGGCGCTAAAAAATGCCCCGGGAAGACCCATCCACACCGACCCGCCGATTGCTGAACTCCCCAGATGAATACCCCTCATGATCACCGCAGCGAAGCACACTGAGAGCACCGCATTGAGGAGAAGAAGCAGAATATAGTAGACAAACGCGTCATTTATGGTATCTGATTTAGTATTTTCAAATGTTTCTGTGGGGTGGAACAGAAAGCCACTGATACGTTTTCTGACAGACAGTGTCATATGATCACCTTTGAAATGCCGGACCATATAATCTTTGTAGCGTAAAACGATTGGAAAGCCGGCCTTTCACAGAAGTATCCCTTCATTTCAGGCCACCACCGTAAGCAGGTCATAATAATGACCATTATAATATACCGTTCCCGGCAGGTTGTGTATGTCTTCCGCTTCCTTATCGGTAAGTTCGAGATTGCCGGCCCCATATTTTAAAAATCGGCCGGCAGTCGGGAATCTTAAAAAATCCTCTTCTGAAAAGTTGTAAATCTTCCTTTCAGTATTGGAAACATTTTCGCTAAGGTAAAACGGCGACAAGGTGTAGCCACTCAAACCTCTATGCTCCTCTGACCACCCGGTATCCTTTGAGGTATAGATATAGTGGATAAGACGCCCGTCTTCGTCCTCACGGGTTGTGGTGTCGATGAAGTAATCTGTGCCATCCGCCCGGATCCACAGGATAATGGATGTATTGCTCAGGGAGAGATGCTCATAAAATTTCCCCTCGCCGGTACCGACATACGATACAAATTCCGGAGTTGTGCCATGGAGCATGTAATCAGAGGGTTCAAACTCTATTTTTCTTTCAACACCATCTAGTGTTATCTCTATGGAACCATTCTGTTCTATCGTCTCCCGGATTTTCTCAATATCAAATATGGCGTTTTTGTATCGCTTGACCGTCGGGGTAATGCCAAAGTCAACATCCACATATTTTTGGGTTACATCATAGGTGGCGCCGGGAATGGCTATTGGAAGGTCATTCCCTCCTGCTAACTGTTGGAGAAAAGAGATGCCGGGAAATACAACCAAAAGAAAAACAGTTACTATTCCAAGGATGATTCCGATGGTTCTGACATTCTGTTTATTCACAATAACTGCCACCTCCCACGGTTCTTCCTGACAGAAGCTCAGCTCTTAAAATCCCGGATATTTTTAATCCGGAGATCAATCCCAGAATCCCGAGAGCCATCATCCCGTAGAAACAACCGAAAACAAGAATCATAAATCCTCCCGTTACATCGGATCCAATGATCCTTCCATCATCCTGAGGAAAATATGCCGTCGATAGCTCGTCATACACTGGAATCAGCATGAAAATGCCGATAAGTGCGGTAATCAGAAAAGGTATTTTCATAATTTTTCTGAACTCCGGTGTCATTGCTGCATAGAAAAAGAGAGATGCCGGCGCTATCAAAAAATACAGTATTCCTTTCAGTCTTCCGGATGTCATACCAGGACCATATCCCACCCCCGAGGAGCCCAATGAGAATAGTTCTGCAATTATGATAAGAATCAGCAGAAGCGGATAAACCATTCCAATCCACCAAAAGTGGCTTTTTTCTTTCAGATAGTTCAGAAATATAAACGCACCAAGAGAGGCAGTTACAGCGATTACAATAGAGATAAACGCTCCTCCAAAAAACATAGCAGATATTAAAAAATAGCCGGTGACTGCCATGAGTGGCGAATATATTGTGAGTTCTGAATATACATCACGACCCATTATAATACCTCCCCTGTTAACCACCCTAATTCTATCGATTCATGTCATAATCGTTTAGCTCTCTCTTCATAATATCGACTGCCGGACTGGAGTTAATGCCTGGCACGAACACTAACATTGACCGGAATGAAGCCGGAATATTCTGATTGCACCGATTCATTTATCCGGAATCGGTACTCTATCCAACGTGTCATAAACCCAGTCTTGCCGGTAGTAATCCTTAGTTCAATCGTGAAAAGAATCTCATCCGACAGTGAATCTGAGGTATTCTCTGGGTTGTCTGACAATGAGACCATAGATCTGTACTTATATTCAGGTGGCATTTCTGAAGAAAAGGCAGATCTGCCAGCCATCCGGAGTTGTTCCAGGGCGGTGGCAATGGTGATGGTCGGTTTGGTGGTATCCTAACTTTGCCACTTTGAGTTCAATTATCTCAAGAGTTCGTCCACTAAATCGATCAAAATTTTCCAATTTTTAGTCCGGATAATCTATTTGACAGTTCAGGATTTTACCGTACCAAATCACGAAATCGCCCAATTATACCTCAAAATCATCGTGTTAATGGGCTCAAAATTGGAGTGGATGTACTTTTTTGTCTTCCGCATCCACAAATCAACAGTTACTGTCAAATTCGATAATGATTTTTTGATGAATTTTGTTGACGTATGCTTCAGTTCAGGGATTTCAAATCTGATCAATGAGACAAACAACTGGGCAATAAATCCAATGATCAATGCTCCGTAAATGCTGTTATCCGTCCAGACTCTCAGTGGTTTTATCTCGATCTCATTCTTCAGAGAGTGGAAAATCTTTTCAATCGAATCCTTTTTTCGGTATGTCAGAAGTGCCTCTGTAAGCGTCAAATTCTTGCTTGATTTCAGGCAGAAAAATCCCTCTCTTCCGGTGATAATCTTCTCTTCAAGGAATTTCACCGCATCATCTTCCGTAAGTTCAACAAGTTTGGTCTGGATAGAATAATCCACATCTACGAGCAGATTGTTTATTTGGAAGCGTTTTGGGAGGGTTTTATTCTTATTGATGCTTTCCTGGATGTCCTTGGCTTCTTTTATCTGCCTCACAACTTTTCTGGCCCTGGACTCCAGCTGTTCTTTTTGAAGCTTTTTTGAAAAGAATAGGTAATTAACACTGCTTGGTTTTTCGATTTTAATGCCCCGAATACCGTTTTCTGCACCAATAACTTCAGGGTTATACTCCTCGAATTTTGCAATGATTGTATCATCACTTTTGTTGAGTTTTTTTGCTGTCATGTACTGCAGATTGTCTGCACGAATCATTGCAACGTTATGAACACTGTTGGCTCCTTTATCAAAAATCACAAGAGATCCTTCTTTGAGTCGGCCGCTCACTTGCCGATATGTCTTTTTGAAGT
>CAZBGM010000094.1:0-4943 GCA_964491505.1 uncultured Methanomicrobiaceae archaeon
AAACCAATATTTAATCTGGGCCAGCGGGATCTCATTCTGGCATTTGACTATTTCCTGAAACATTTCAATAAAGGAGAGAGGCCGATTATTCTGGCTGCTCACAGTCAGGGTTCGGTCCGGGTCGTAGAGCTATCAAAGGCAGGAGAACTTCTGACCGGTGATCCTGAATCATTGCAGAGACTGGTGGCGGCGTATGTGATTGGGTATTCAGTTACAGAGTCCGATCTGGATCTAAATCCACTGATGAAAATCTGTGAAAATGCGACTGATACGGGTTGTTTTATCGCATATAATACCATCTCTGATGAAGAAGGTAAGGAGAGAGAGGCCCCGACGGTGATTCCCGGAACGTTTGTGGTAAACCCGCTAACTTGGAAAACCGATACTTCATTTGCACCTGCAACTTTTAATATCGAAGCAGCATTCTTCAAACACGACCATCCCGAAATCCCGGACAGGTACCCAAATTTTGCGGCAGCTCAGGTAGTAAACAATGCGTTGGTAATCACGGATATATCCAATTCTGAAGAACTACCTGCGACAAGTGTTACATTCCCCAGGGGTGTTTACCACATGTATGACTATGCCATCTTTTACGAAAACCTGAGAACGAATGTCAGCGACAGGATCCATTCGTATCTGGAGAACGGGAAGGTCACTCAAAAATAATATGACTCTTCCCCTATTCTGCCCAAATTTTTATTTTTTTAGTGCTGAACCTTTCACGTAAAAAGATCCACCGTGCATATTGATCCACTTGGTCTCCTCTATGCCAATGTGCTGACCGCATGGACAATAAACATCCTGCCCATTTCTGACAGTGTTATCTGTTGAGATACGTGTTTTCCATGAATGTAGTAATCGTCCTTTTCCAATCTTTTGATAGCGGAAAAGTTTTCTTCCGCAGGCAGCACAATAAACAGTGATCATTTCTTTTTAAAGAATAGGTTTTCATTCATATTTGATACTTTGATGAAATGCTGAGATATTTTGTCAGATGTAATGATGAAATTATATCAAATTATTTTATGTATTAAGATTATTGCTAGATAAGTCATCGGGGCTTTGGTGTAAAACATACACAATCATACAAAAAGTGGTGCACATTTTTTTAAAAAAGCAGATTTTGGTAGAAATTATTTAATATTGTGCACCACAATAGTTATTGACATGGTGCATTGGGGACAAAATGAGTAACCAATTCAAATCTATATGCACCAGATCTCAGAAAACATGAGGATTATATGGACAAAATTGAAGAAAAGAGCAGGAACAATCTGTTCCTGATAGATAACACTGCAAACCCCGCACCACTTGGACTCTGTGCCTTTGGGATGACGACGATTTTGCTCAGTATCCACAATGCCGGAATAACCGGGCTCTCAAGCCCCATCGTTGCAATGGCGTTCTTTTATGGTGGACTCGCTCAGCTTATCGTTGGCATTATGGAATGGAAGAAGAACAACACCTTTGGGATGGTTACCTTTGGAAGTTTTGGACTCTTCTGGATATCCTTTGGCTCTATTCTGGTGCTGCCAGCGCTCGGTCTTACCGCGGCACCAACCGCCGTGGATCTCGCGGCATTCCTATCCGTATGGGGTCTTTTAATCATTGGGCTTTTCATTTGCAGTTTGAAGATGAATCGGCTTCTGCAGGTCACTCTCGGAGCTGTCGTTCTCTTAGTGGTGCTCCTTGTAGCTGCAAACCTGACCGGTGATCTGGTGATCCATACTCTTGCCGGTGTAACTGGCATCGTAGCGGGTGCCCTCGCCCTTTATATGGGTGTTGCAGCGGTTATCAACGAAATCCATGGACGCCGGGTTCTCCCGGTCTGACCAACTTTTTTTTAATCCGGACGAATATCTATCGTCCATGATTGTGCACTATTAATAGTGGTGTAACTATGAGTGTCAATCATGGTGTCGTCGTGTCCCTGTCCGGTCAGTTTTATCGCCACGTTACCTGCAATGGGTTGCGCCGGGGAAGCCCGTAGGTTTTGTACTTCGGATGACCAACCATCATTGCATAGGCACACGTGCGATCGTCTGGCAGACCCAGTTCCTTCTGAAGCGGCTTATAATACATGGCAGCCATTGAAACGAAGCCGGCCCAGCAGGTGCCGATACCAAATGACGGGGCAGCAACATCGAAATACGTGAGAGCGATGATGGCATCGGTTAATGCACCAGGATTATCTTTGGGGATATGGGCAAACAACAGGTGCGGTGCATCACGGCAGATGACATCCTGACCGCTTTCGAAGGCGCTAACCAGTAATGATGCATACCTGCTCAGTGGATGAATGGTGTTTTGCAGGGTTTTCATCCATGCAACGGTTAGGCATGCAATTTTTTGGACGTTTCCCTGGTCATGTATAACAAGCCACTGCACCGGCTGTGCATTAACACCCGACGGAGCGTACCGGGTACTATCGAGAATCTGAAGGATCTTTTCTTTTGGAACAGGTTTCTCCGTGAAATGTCGAACCGAACGACGTTTTTTCAGATAAACACTAAGATCCACGGCAGACAGTAAGCCTGCATCCGGCGGAATTTCCACCTTCTCATCCGGACGGACATTCAGAATAAGTGCCTGTGACGGGCAGGAGACTTCGCAATGCCCGCAGGCAATACATTTGTCAGCGTTTTCATTCGAAACATCAGGGAACGTAGTTTCATCCGCTGGGTTAACAATTGACATCGGGCAGACAACTGAGCAGATGCCACAATGCGTACAGAGATCTTTATTGACACGTATCGTTGTCATTTTTCACTTCCCTTTTGTTTATTGTAGGTGACTTTCCTACATGTCTCTTCCTGACGCTCTGGGAATACAATACATCTTTCACCGGCGTCCGGGTGTATGAATGTGAATCCAATTCAAAAGAGTGAGGGTAAAATTTGATTATAGTGGGTTTCATGTATTTTCAGCAAGTTTCTGTGAAATACCTGGTATGTGGAAATAATTATGAACCGGAGCAAACAGCTTCGTACAAATTAGAAACCGTTATCGGTCATCGAAAAGAGAATAACTCCCCATCAGAGGTGAGACGACGTCAGACCAGATTCAACCCGGACCCGGCAGAGCTTTCTCGTTTATACATGCAGCAGATCTCCACCTTGGCAGCACCGTGCAGGGCGTTGCCGGCGTGGACGACCACATGACACAGACGCTTGCCGAAGCGACATACACTGCCTGGGACCGTATCATCGATCTTTGCCTGACAAAAAATGTCGATTTCCTCATCCTTTCCGGTGACATCTATGACAGTGGCGACAAAAATGTGCAGGCTCAGCTCCGTTTTGTCAAAGGACTGAAAAAAATTGCGGATCATGGTATCAAATCCTATATTGTTCATGGTAACCACGATCCCCTGCCATTCTGGTCATCGTCAGTCAAACTTCCCCCTGAAGCCTGCCGTTTTACCAGCAGCGAGCCCGAACGGGTCGTGCACACCCGTAACGGCACGGCGGTCGCAACAATCGTCGGCGCCAGTATCCCGGAACGCTGGACGGCCGAAAATATCGTGAGCACCTTCCCGGAAAAAGAGCGTGACTGGCCATTTACTATCGGTGTCGTTCACTGTAATGTTGATGGTGTCATCGGCCACGATCCCTATGCCCCCTGTACCAGACAGGATCTTGTAAATGCTGGTTATGACTACTGGGCACTCGGGCATATCCATCTCCCGACCGTGGTACAGGACGCAAATCCGGCCATTATATATTGCGGGAATCCTCAGGGCCGCCACATCGGAGAATCCGGTCCCCGTGGTTGTTATCTGGTAACCGTTGACGAACAGAAACTACTTCAGACAGAATTTCTGCCGACACAGGCAGTCCGTTTTGAGCAGATAACGATAAACATCAACGGCGTCGCTACGCTGGATGGTTTTACTGATCTCGCGAGCGACACTCTTGGCGTCCGGTCTGAAGAACTGGAGTGTCCGATGATTTGCCGGATAACGCTCGAAGGAAGAACTGCCATAAGCTCCTCGCTCTCAGACGCCGGAGATTTGAGAGATCTCCGGGAGCAGATCGGTGAGGATTGCAGAATGTTTCGCTACCCGGTCATTATCGAACGGATGGAAAATCGGACCTACCCGGTAATCGATCGCGAGACCGTAAAGGAACGACCGGATCTGGCTGGTGACATCTGTAGAATTACAGACGCTCTCCTGACAGAATCCGGGACGGGAGGGCCGATACAGGAAGCCCTCGCACCGCTTTTTACCAATCACCGGTACCGTCATTCGTTTGAAAACTGTAGTGATGAAGAACTTCAGGAGATTATCAGAGAGGCGGAGGGTCTTCTGCTCTCACGCCTCGTCGGAGGTGAGGATTCATGAAAATAACCGGACTCTACATCGATGGATTTGGCACCTTCCACGACACCAGATTTGATGATTTTTCCGGGACGCTGACGATCCTCAAAGGGCCGAATGAAGCAGGGAAGAGCACTGTGCTCCAGTTTATCCGCCGGATGCTCTACGGATTTCCCGATGGACGAAGTAGCGAAAACCAGTATACCCCCAGTGCCGGGACAATCGGCGGTCGTCTGTATCTTACCGATGACGAAACAGAAGCTACAACCACAGTCCTCAAAAGAACCGGGAAAAGAGGCAATCCAACACTCTCTACTCCGGATGGTACCCCTTTCGGTGGGGAAGCAGAACTCAGACAGATGCTGGGGAAAGCTGATGCCGGATTTTACAACGCCATCTGTGCCATTGGTCTTGGAGAACTGGCCGATTTTAGAACGCTGAAAGCGGATGGCATTCAGGACCGCCTCTGGAGTGCCGGGACGGGATCACTGAAAGTCCCGGTCTCATCGCTTCGGAAAGATCTTCAGAATGATCTTGGAGCAATCTATAAAAAGAGCGGGAAAAAGCAGATTCTGAATCAGAAAAGTGCCGAACTTACGACTGTCGAATCGGAGATTAA
>CAZBGM010000095.1:0-3646 GCA_964491505.1 uncultured Methanomicrobiaceae archaeon
TTGAATTTGACAGTTGGGTTATATTTGTGGGAAAAATGCAAGTTTTATTGTCAGAATGACAGTATCGTCCGAAATTCAAGCCCAAAGTAAAGAGTTTTAGGGAGATATTTTTACAAATACCTGGACCTGTCAAATTTGATTCCTCCACAATCTGAGGGATTTGAGTGAAGTGGCAAACTTTGGTTTTTTATAGTAAACAGCTAATATATAAAATATGAGTATATACCGCAGAACTCTCATAATAATGGTCCTCTTTGTCGCTCTTTGTATGATTCCAGCATCAGCTGACAACATGGCACAAGATATAGTCATTAATTCAGGCGATACTGTTCTTGGCACGATTACTTCCATCACGCTCGATCCGGATGCCGGTGCATACTCAGTAACGATCACGAACCCCACCCGGGGCATCAATGTCCCGCAGCAAGCAAAAGTCGGAGATACTCTCCTCCCGGATGATTTAATCATGCTTGTCCCAGGCGCTTCTGCCAGCGTCAAATTTGCAGATCGCGCTGAGTCGACGCTTAGTGGTGGAACGGATGGTAACGGTTTTGCCATCAGGCGGGGCACCGTACCTGAGGTCATACAAACGAAATTCCAAAAGCGTACGTATACAATTCCATTAGAATCTGGCCAACTCAAGACGGTGACGATAATTGCCACGGGAGGAAATGAGGATTATATTTTGAGGGGTGGGGAAACTATGAAGGTGAGCCGTGGTATGGAGATCAAGACTGGTGATCAGATATTTATCGTCGGGGAATATTCGATACAACTGTCAGAAGACTACCATCTGGCACCAGGCACCATATGGACTATAGCAGAGTCAAAAGAAACGCAAGAAACAGGAGTGGAAAAAGGTTATTTCGATCAATTCATTGATACCATCGGCAATTTCTTTTCGAGTATCGGTAGTGGTTTAGAGCAGAATGAAATCTTTACGTGGTTCAGCAAAGCTATTGAGTGAGAGTTTTAGACCAAAGAAATACCGGTATTCTTTTTTTTGCACTCATATCCACACTGTAAAATTGTAACCTAAGTTGTCAGTTGGCCTATATAGGTGCTTTATGCCCGTAAAATATCCAAAATAGTCAAGATTGAATTTGACAGTTGGGTTATATTTGTGGGAAAAATGCAAGTTTTATTGTCAGAATGACAGTATCGTCCGAAATTCAAGCCCAAAGTAAAGAGTTTTAGGGAGATATTTTTACAAATACCTGGACCTGTCAAATTCTATTCCTCCACAATCTGAGGGATTTGAGTGAAGTGGCAAACTTAGGCAGGAATGTAAAAAGACTATCCACACTCTTACTCCTTTCTTATTCTCACCCCCAATAGATCCTCAACCACCTCAGCCACCCGTTCATCCGTTGCGGTAAACGACATAAGCCGGACGGCGGGCAGTGCTCTGTTCTCATTGCCGGGAATCTCCTGGCCAAGAACCAGACGAACGTCCTCCGGATGACTGACCCGGCCGTCAAGAAGGGTCATCCGGTGCACCAGAAAGAGCGGTGCATACGACCCGTCATGGCGGGGGACCAGCAGCTGGACAAAAGCGTCGTTCGGGAGCAGTTGGGTTATGGCCTTCAGGCAGAACCGGCTCTCCGGCAGAAAAAGGGCATAGCCCTGTTTGATCCACGCACGGACTTCTTCCAGTGCCCCCTTCAGCGGAGAATGTGCTGCCTTCACCGGTCATCACCCGTTGGTGGTTCCTCTTTATTTTTCTCCTCTGGTTGCTCCTGCTCCTTTAACTGCAGTTTCCTTTCATACTCATCAGCCCACTCTTTCATCGCCGGCACAACCTGGCGCTCATTATACCAGTAACGGCCCACTTTTACCCGCCGGGTAACAACCAGCCAGCCCCGTTTCTCCATTCTCTTCAGGGTAGCCGGGCCGGGTACCAGTTCATGAGCCTCCGGATAGATGAATGGCTTATTGCCGAAACATCTGACGACCTCCCGTAACTGACAGCCCGGCGTGCTGTTCGGATAACAGCGTTCCATCACCGCCTCCCTAAGATTCTCCGCAGCCGGGCCCCCAGTGCCACCCGCCGAAGCTCTCTTTTGCGTTCACCGACAGCGGCGATGAGCTGGGAGAGTTCCCAGCGCAGTTCGCCCAGCAGGTTCAGTTCTTCGTCCAGTTCTCCGGGAGAGTGTAGCTGTGCAATATGGTCCCATTCCTCCCGTAACAGCGTCACTCACACCGCCCGGTAAGGACACCGGCTCCTTTCTCTGTCAGGTAACATTCATAGCTCAGGTTGTAGCCGTTTTGTTTCCGGACACGGCGGACGAGGCCCTTTCCATCAAGCACCATCAGGGTGTGTATCACCGTTGCATGCGGGATGTTGGTTTTCAGGTGCAGGGCACGCATTGACTTGCCCGGACTGTTGGCAACGGCCTGTAACATCTCCTGCTGGCGAAGCGGAAGGCTCATGGCATTCCCTCCGTGTGCTGCACCGGATGGCCGCAGGTTTCACAGCAGTTCTGCTGATTTTGCATCCCTGTGCACCTTCCTGCGCCAATATGATTGCCACGCCGCCAGCCATTGCCCATCAGAAGAACCAGCAGCTCAAAGAGCACACTGCGGGCTGGCTGTGACTCTTCTTTAACGAGGGCTTTTAAGAGTCCGGTCATGACCCGGACCTCACCCTCTAAGAGCAGACAGGTTGCCGGTCGCGGTGTTGCGTTCTTTTTTCCACTCTCAAGGATGGCAAGGGAGATTTTGAACAGTTCCGCACGTGTCGCCGGATCTGATTCAAGACTCAGGGGCCGGACGGTTTCCATAAAGAGGTTGTCGAGGGCTTTTGTGAGCACCACCGTGACGCCGGAGAGTGGCAGCGGCGATGTGAATGTCTCTTCCGGGCCGATTACGACGCTGTCCGGGTTCATGGCCGGTCACCTGCCTGAGCGGTTGTTTCTTCGAAGACAGAAAAAGCAGGCATTACGGCGGTCTGCTGTGACCTGATGATGATCCGGGCGTGGTCGTTCTGGAAGGCCCGGAGTTCTTCTTCGATGTCGTAGCCGAGTTCTTCAAGCTGTAGTTCCAGTGATTCGAGCTCGGCACTCAGGAGGGAATGGTCGCTGTCCTCTTCGATGCGCTGGTCCAGAACGATACGCCGTTTGGTGGCATTGGAGAGGGCGGGATCTTTTGTTTCGGTCCATTCGGCTTCGACGGCGACCTGGGTTGTTCTCCGGATCTCAGCGAGACGCTTTCTGATGGCACGGGCCTTGGTTTTGAGCCGGAGTTCGGTGTCCTGCAGGGACCGGATGGTCTGGCTTCGCATTTCAAGGCAGTCTGACAGTGGGGAGTCCTGTGGGGTGGGAAAGGCTATCTGGTCCGGTGCAGACATAGTGGTGGCAGTCTCTTCAGGTTTAGTGGTCTGAGTAAGGGGGCTGCCATTTACGCTGTTTTGCATGTGCGTCCTCCGGCCGGTCTGACGGGTGCTCGTTTTTCATCCCGGAGCGTGTGGCATCTCCGTTCTGCCGGGTGGTTGTTTTCTTGCTGGTGACTATCGTGTGATTTCACGTGGGTTCACTCCTGCTTCAGGACCATTTGGCTCTTCGTCTGAGCTTTGAGACGTGTTCCTGTCGCAATTTAACATTCGGTGGAAAGAAGGATAAAGGTGAACCATGCGTAGTCTGGAAGT
>CAZBGM010000095.1:3746-4915 GCA_964491505.1 uncultured Methanomicrobiaceae archaeon
TTTTACAACACCTGCTTCATATCGTGGCATAACTTCTGTTATCCGTCCATGGGTGGGCAGATTCTGTTTTGAGGTGTCAATGAGCCGGAGAGACTCAAGATGGCGGATATGGCTGTTAAATGTTGAATAGTTGGCTTTTTTCGGTTTATCTTCGTTTATTGCCCGATAGATTACTGTTGTGGTCAGAATTTCAGGTTCTGAAGCAGACTGTCCGGGGGTATCGGTCTCCCTGTACATCACCGCAATGGTGAACAGAATCTCCCGTTCCGGTGTCAGAAGAGTTCTGGTCAGATTATAGAACCGAACGTTCTTGGCTTCGGTGAGAACGGCCTGCACATCCTGCGTTTCAATAGAGGTTCTGCCGGAGATTGCTGCATGAGTACTGCTGTCATCGAGGAGTTTCATGCCGACCCGCAGGTCAGAGCAGTTAAAGGCAACAGCGGTGATCTCCCGGATCATTTCCTGTGATATGACACCCGGATGAAAGGCTGCTTCTGCCCGTTCACTCAGGATGGTGTTCATCTTATCTTCAGAATACGGCGGAAAGTAGATCTCATGGTGCTGGAAGATGGACCGGGTCGAGGCGTCGAGGGCGTTTTTGATATCGTAGCCAACATCACTGACTGCGACAATGATGCCGATACGGACGGCAGGAAATTCATGATGCAGGCGACACAGGCGGGCGAGCGTGTCGTTGAGGTGCTGGTCGGAACGGAAGAAGTTGATGTCGTCAAGGCAGAGAACGATTATTTTATTTTTGGCGGTAAGGAGCTTGCCAAGCCGGTTGCAGAGGGTGGACAGCGGTATGCCGCTTGCCGGAACCTGAGTCTGTGAGACGGTGGTGAATATTTTTCTGAGGACGGCCCCGGTTGTGTTTTCGTCCTGACAGCTGACATAGACGGGAATGACGTTGTTGGTTTTTTCACGCAGTTCCCGTAAGATGGTGAAGATCGCAGTGGTTTTGCCGGTGCCGGGCAGACCCCGGAGCAGGACGTGCCGGGGAGTGGCGTTCTGGAGAGTCGGGCTGACGGTGATGCCAAGTTCTCTGAGCTGGTGTTCCCGGTACTGGAAGGTTGCCGGTTCGAAGCATTCTCTGAGTGCGTTGACGTTTTTAAAAAGCGTCTCGTTGTTGTAAAGGTAATTAGTTACCATACAATTGAGGATTAGCG
>CAZBGM010000096.1:0-4776 GCA_964491505.1 uncultured Methanomicrobiaceae archaeon
GTACAATATCGACATTGGTGATCCGGTTGTATGGCACGATGCCGGTGCCCCGAAACCACATACCACGTCGCCAGGTCATCTCAGTTTCATTCAGATGATAGACGACTGAACGGTAATACAATGGGCACCCAGATAAGCGAAAAGATGGGTATGAGTGCGAAGAAGATGAAGGAACCCTGAATAAGAAGTGCTTCTTCAGAGAACCAGAACGGAACGAGTAAACAAATCCAGAATATTGCCTGTACAAGTATCACTCAGATAGCGGTATACGGTCTGAAGGAAAGAGAAGGTTTGAAATCCTCTCCGATGTGAATCGGTTTCATTGCTAAAGAGTTATTACCCCCACTATATGGATGTTTGGCGGAGATCTTACCCGAAGAGCTCTTTTGAGCGTTCGAGTGCTGCTATTGCGGGGAGTTTTTTGCCAGTCAGAAACTCGATACAGGCCCCGCCACCGGTGGAGATATGGGAGAAGGCACTGTCCAGTCCCAGTGATTCAATGACGGCGGAGGTGTGCCCCCCACCTACCACTGAGAAGGGTGCATCGGCACATGCTTTGATGATCTCAAGGGTGCCGGTCGCATATTCTTCGTTCTCAAAAACACCTGCAGGCCCGTTGAGGACCACGGTGCCGGACTGCCGGATAGCCTCTGTGACGATGTCGATTGATTCCCTGCCCAGATCAAAAACCGGTGCGTCAACCGGGATGGCGTCAACCGGATGCTCCTCTCTGCCGTTCTTTCCTTCAACGGCAACGGACTCCGGCATGATTATTTTATCGCGATAGGTCTTCAGAAGTTCCTGTGCTTTGGGCACCTCACTCTGATAGCCCAGTGAAGTCACAAGTTCTGTGGATGGGCGTCCGATATCGAATCCGGCAGCTAAAATGAAAATGTTTGCGACCATGCCGGTGACGATCACCTGATCTGCGATCCCGGTGCCAAGCACATTTACCGCGACATCCAGTGAATCATCAACTTTTGTTCCGCCCAATACAAAGGTCACCGGTTCCGGGGCACCGGTAAAAACCCGTGAGAGGGAGGTGATCTCACGTTCCATCAGAAGTCCTGCTGCGGATGGCATTACGAGTGGAAGCCCGACAAGGGTTGGCTGAGAGCGGTGTGCGGTGCCGAAGGCGTCATTGATGAAGAGATCCCCCATGTCAGCAAGGCGGCGGACGATATGTGTCTGCGCTGCCTCTTCTGCGGAAACGTTCAGGTTTTCCTCGGCATTGAACCGCAAATTTTCGAGCATAACCACTTCCCCGGGTTTCATCTCACGGACGGCTGTTTTGGCGCAGCGACCGAAGATATCGTCAACATAGGTGACCGGTCGTCCAATCAGACGTTCAAGGCGTGAAGCATGGGCCTGTAGGGGGGTAAAATCTTTTTTTCCGGGCCGGCTCTGATGGGTAAGAATGACACAACGTGCCTCCTCAAGCGCCTGAATGGTTGGTACATGCTCGCGAAACCGCTTGTCGTCAAGAATCAAATTTGATGACGGATCGATAGGAGAATTAAAATCGACCCGCAACAGCACTGTTTTCTGTGGGGTGTCCATCTGTCCCATCGTCTTGAATTTCATGCCGGTCCCCTCGTGCTCATTATGGTATTTATTTGGGGGATTGATTCTATTGAGGATTGTGATCCAATGGCGGAGTTTGTGAAGATGTGCCGGGTGAAATTTTGATTTCCCAAAAAAATGAGGTGAAAAAAGAGAATATTTGAAGAGAATCCGGTTTCTCTCTTATTTTTGATTTCTCTTTTCAGGTTGTATCTTTGGCAGCAACAGCGTTTTTAGTGCCTGAAATAAGCCCGTTGATATATCGCCGGCCCCAGAAGTATGCCACTGCTGACCCGAAGATATCTCCGGCAACAATGCCCCCCCAGACGCCGGTTGTGCCCCATTCAAGGGCAACACCGAAGAGCCATGCGAAAAAGGCGATAAATATTACCGTCCGAAGCATGGTGATGATAAGCGAGGTCGTTCCCTTACCAACAGCCTGAAAGATTGTTGATGTCATCATACCCAGCGGGACAAAGGGGTAGAAGAATACCATAATCTGAAGAAAGGTGATGATCTCCGGGGCAAGAGCTGCACTTTCCGGGGTATAGGTGAAGAGCATCGTGATCCACGGGGCGGCAATATAGGTGAAAGCGCTGAGCAGTAAACCGATGCCAACTCCTATCTGTATTGCATAGGTATGTACGACCTTCAGATTTTCATACTGTTTCGCACCAAATGCCGCACCACCGACTGCGACAACCGCCGTAGAGATTGCTATCATCGGAATGATCGCCATCTGTACAACCCGCCATCCGGCTGAATATACTGCAACCGCATCAGTTCCTCCGGTTGTTACAAGAGTAATATTGATGAAGATCGTGAGCACCGACATGAGCAGAAACTCAAAGGTTGCCGGAATGCCAACGCCGAGGATCTCCTTGATTTTCTGCCAGTCCGGTGCATAGGTCCGCCAGGTGAGTGAGACATAGGTGTCCCGTTTTATGCCATACCAGTATACCATTAGCAGAATGACAAAAAATGCTGAAATAACCGTGGCCCAGGCTGCACCGGCAATGCCCCAACCGGCCCAGTAGATGAGAATGGGGTCGAGAATGATATTGATCACTGAAGAGGTGAGCATGGCATACATGGCCCGTTTTGCGTTCCCTTCTGAGCGCAGCATCGCTGATCCAACACCCATGAACGTAAAGAGAATGCCAAAGCCAAAGACGATGGCACCGTATTCAGTCGCCAGTGATGTAGCGGGTCCGGCACCCATCAGGAGAAAGATCTGACTGCCCCACAGAAACAGCGGAACAGTCACAATGAGAGTGAGGACTAATGTGACGACCAGACCCTGCATCCCTGCGCTGTCAGCGCTTTGTTTATCGTTTGCCCCAATGTATCGCGAGATGGCTGAGCCAACTCCGGCTCCCAGACCGTTGCCAAGCCCCATCAGTATGAAAAAGACCGGAAAGACAAAACCGATAGCTGCAAGGGCGTTGCTTCCCAGTCCCGCTACCCAGATGGCGTCAACCAGATTGTAAACAGTCATCAGAATCATTGCGATCATCATCGGGCCGGCGATTTTTATTACGGCGCTTTTTGGGTTGCCGGTGAGCATCGTGATGTTTGCTGTTGGTTCGGGGCTCATAATTTTATCTGCTCCTGTTTTGTTTCTTCGTCCTGTTCTCTTGCATCTTTTACAATTCGGTGGCTCTGTTGTGTTAGCCTGAGGATCTGTTCGGTGATAATGATGCGGGTATCGGGATCATAATCTGAGAAGAGGCGTTCTTCCCATGCAGACTCGATAGCATGGATCTCTTCACAGACCGCAAGAGCCTTCTCAGTCAGACGCAGGCATACGGCCCGGCGGTTTTCCGGGTCGATCTCCTTGATTACATATCCCTCTTCCTCAAGGCGTCTGATGGCACGGGCCACGGTTCCTTTATCGATGGTAAAATGCCGGGTGATGGCCTCCTGCATACAGCCGGGGTGATGGTACAGATACATGAGCGCCGGAAACTGACCGGCAGAGAGACCGTAGGGTTTCAGGGCAGTATTGAGGTAGATATGGTGGTTTCGGTGCATCATTGACAGCAGGGCACCAAACGGAGGGTGATGATCAGGCATGGCGGTAGATATAGTGCTTTGGAACAAATAAATGTTGCAGGCGCAACAGTTGTTTGATCAACCGTTCGAATTGGTGTCAGGTCCAAACTATTATTGCGCATACTTTCAAACAGGTAGAGAATGGCACAGCAGGTACGAGCATCACATATTCTTGTGAAAGATGAAGGAACAGCAACTGATATTATCGCCACGATCAAATCAGGCGAGAGTTTTGAGAAACTTGCAAAGAAATTTTCCACCTGCCCCTCCGGGAAATCCGGCGGCGATCTTGGATGGTTTGGCAAAGGCATGATGGTCAAGGAGTTTGAGACCGCAAGCTTCGCTGCAAAAGAAGGCGATGTTGTCGGGCCGGTAAAGACCCAGTTTGGCTACCACGTCATCAAAGTGACCGGCACCAAATAATCTCTTTTTTTAAACGTTTGTAACGCTGGTTGCAGTATTGTGTAAAGCAATAGCTCTTGTACTGGTTTTCTGATACTACCCTGTTTTCCAGCCTGGGCACATTGCATGAAAGAAGAATAACCAATCTTCCTGATGGTTCCGGAAAAAAGTGATGGATTTAGTTATGCCAGTTTTGCACCAGCGTCCGGGCCGGGTGAGCAGGTAAAGAGGTCAGTAATTTTTAGGATAAAGAGTGCCTTGGGGTTGAGGGTTGGTTTTTTTTCGTGGACGATAGAAACCAGTTGTTCAAAGTCTGCGCCCTCTGTTGCAACTGTTACATCGGCCTTAATCTGAAGGCATCCACTGGCACCGGCACCATAGACATAGAGCGATGCTTTTGGGTTTTCTTCAACGTTGGCGCGGGTTTTATTCATGAAGTTATCTGCAACCCAGAGCGTTTCCGGGTCTTTTGCAAAGACCATGCCAATCGGGGCGACATTGGGGATGCCATTTTTGGATGCAGTTGCAAGCGGAAAGACCGGAACGGCCTTGATTGATGCGATCATCTCTTCTGTCAGAGCTGTCATGTCATTTGATTTTTGTGCTTACTGTGGAAAAATCTATCCAAATGACGCAGGGTTCATGATGAACGGGGAGTGTATCCGTTGTTCTGAGAAAAGAGGTTCAGGATATGTATCCTGAAGAACAGGACTGCAGAATTCCTTCCAAGGATTATGAATTGCTGAAAAAGAAATG
>CAZBGM010000097.1:0-3218 GCA_964491505.1 uncultured Methanomicrobiaceae archaeon
AGAAAAATCAGAGTGAGTCGAGGCTGATGCCCTGGAGCTCATCAGCCATGCCAGCAATTTCCTGGACACCAAATGCAGTCTGCACGGAGATGAGATCAATCTCAGTCGCAGCGCTACATACATAATCAAGAATATCAATAGAAAGTTCGCGCTTTTGCTTGCTTTTTCTCATCTGTTCTATTAAAAAGGC
Organism: uncultured Methanomicrobiaceae archaeon; assembly: GCA_964491505.1. GTDB lineage: Archaea > Halobacteriota > Methanomicrobia > Methanomicrobiales > Methanomicrobiaceae > CAZBGM01. The sequence continues at coordinate 191 of CAZBGM010000097.1, forward strand.
CATATGTTCCGGCGTCTCCATCCGGAGTTTGGCAAGGCTCACCACACACATCGAGATGCGGGTTAAATTTCTGTCCGGACCGGTCACCGTATCAAAGAAATTCCGGATGACCTGTGCCTGAAAGACCTCGCCAGCCATAGTAAATTACAATATTCGTCTTTGGTATTAAATACTTTGCGGATACCTTGTCAGTTCCTGGCCGATATAAGTCGGATAAAGTCGGATGACCTGAAGAAACGGTCCGGAACAGTTCGTTAAAAAAAGAAGATGATTATTTATTTGCTGAGACGATCTTAATCACATCGCCGTCTTTGAGTTCCTGACTCTCTTTAATGCGCATTTTGGTCTTTGCGTCCACGGCGTAGAGAAAACCGTCACCAATGTCCGAATGTACCATATAGGCCAGATCGTGAGAATTTGATCCCCGTTTCATCAGGAATGCGTCAGGAAGAGTCCGGCCCAGACCATCACAGTATTTATTTTCGTCCTCAACCGGATAGACAACGATATAGTCAAGAAGATCAAAAACGGCTGTGTTCATTGCCTGCTGAACCCCGGTACCATTATTCTCCTCCATGATAGCAGCGACCGCGCTCAGACCCTTCTTCTGCGCTTCTGTCAACGGAGAGTCTTCCGGATAGGAAAAAGAGGAGTCGCCGGGCATATATCTGATAAATTTGCCTTCCTCTGCCTTACGAAGTGCCAGTTCCCCGGCGGCGGTGGCGAGAATAATTTCCTTCTCTTTCAGGTCAGAAAGAATATTTTCCGGTGCCATGTCGGTTTTATTGGCGACAATAATCATTGGCTTGCTGGTACTGATAAGCTCCCGGCAGAATTCGACAACTTCCTCATTCGAACAGGTCCGCAGTTCGATCCCGGCGCGTTCTTCGGCTCGCTTTACCATCTCATGGGTAATCCCAAGGCCTGCAAACTGATCGGCGACGGCGTCATAGATGGAGTAGTTCTTCTGTTGTGTCGAGCGCTGCATCTTTGACCAGTTCTTTGCGAGAATGCCATAGAGCCACATCGTCATCTCGTGGCGGATGAAATCAATATCTTCCAGTGGGTGGTGAGATCCGACGTCAACGGGATTTCCTTCCTCGTCGGTCGCTCCCGAGGCGTCGATAATATGGAGAATCGCGTCAGCCTGTCTGAGATTGTCGAGGAACTGGTTGCCAAGACCCCGGCCTTTATGGGCATCGGGTACCAGACCTGCGACATCGATGATCTGAACTGCGATGAAGCGGACGCCATCATGGCAGTTACCACATGAAAACCCCAGTTCAGCGCACGGACAGGGTGCCCTGACATAGGCCACTCCGTGGTTTGCATCAATGGTCGTAAACGGGTAATTTGCGATTTCAACGTGAGCAAGGGTCACTGCGGTGTAAAATGTGGATTTTCCACAGTTTGGTTTTCCGGCTATTGCTAAAGTGATCATATCCTGTATACACAATTGTGAGAAGAGGCTTTTAAGGGATTCGCTGTAGAGGAAAGATACACATAACTCATTCGATTACCTACACACTAGTATGACGTATTCCGAACAGACAACGTATTATTTCGGCTCTCCAGGTCCGGAAAATACGGATGATGCCGCACGGTTTGCGGTTGAACGGGCAAAGAACCTGGGGCTTTCGACTATTGTTGTCGCGAGCACCACCGGATCAACAGCTCTTCGCTTTTTAGAGGCGATGAAGGGAACTAATCTGTCACTTGTTGTTGTCACTCATGTTTTTGGTTTCAGGGAACCCGGCGTATGGGATTTCTCAGAAGACAATGCCGCTCTGCTTCGTGAGAAAGGAGCACGGATTGTCGTGGGCACCCATGTGCTCTCCGGACTGGAACGGGCGATCTCTGCAAACCCAAAGATCACCGGCGGGTCACGGACTGATGCGATTGCCGAGGCGCTTCGCCGGACAGTTGCCATCGGTATGAAAGTCGCGGTCGAGTGTGTGCTCATAGCCGCAGATCAGGGCGCGATTGGTGTGGAGGATGAAGTTCTTGCCGTTGGGGGAACCGGAAGCGGAGCTGATACCGTCTGTGTCATTCTCCCGGCAAACACGGTACGCTACTTTGATCTCCAGGTTCGTGAGATTGTGGCAATGCCAAGGAACCGGTAGGGACCATTTCATCTGATTTTATGGCATTTCGTACACTTCGCAAGGCCTTTGGCCTGTTAAAGGAGCATCCTTTGCTCTGGGTGATTGGAGTTGTAGCAGCTCTGCTTGCCGGAATGGAGTTTTTACTGATCTCCATGGGCAATTCGTTTATTGGTGGGCAGATGATTCTCCCTGAACTCATTCTGTTTCCCTTCTTCCTGGGGGCGTCCTATGGGATTCTCAGGGAGGGAACCGGCGATTCAACCTATATTCAGGAGGGCAAACGTCATTACTTCCGGGTATTACTCCCGGGGATTGTGATCGCCTGCGCGGCCGGTATTACGGCGTTTCTGGTCACAATTTCGGTAGGCCTTATTGCCGGAGGATCTGCTGATCTCTCTTCTTTTGCCCTGACGTCTGTTCTGGTCTCGTTCATCTTTTTCACATTTTTTTATGACACCGCAGCAGTATTTGAAGAAAAAAAGGTATTCGAATCGATCCGTCGTAGCATTGAGATCGTTGTTACAATGCCACTGAAGGTGCTCACGTTTTATCTCGCGCTGGTTCTGTTCACGTTCGTCGTTTTCATGGCTGTGACGTTTGTCTGGACAACACTTCTTGCTGACTCTCTTGAGCCTCTTACGGCGATGACGGCGGATGAGATGCAGCAATATGCAATCCAGCCGGAACTCTTCTTTGGTCTTATTGGTGAATCCGGGCTGTTGATCACAGGCGTGCTTTACAGTATCGCAGCTCTTTTCTATATCCCGATTGTTGTTGCATGGAAGGCGGCATTTTATCTGGAGTATGCACAGCATGTTACTCTTCCACCGGCAGCACAACCCACGGAGCTACAGGGAGAGTATGACGAAAAAGGGCGATATTACAAATATTAATAGACCGTCCCAGACGGTATTTTCTTTTTT
>CAZBGM010000097.1:3318-4728 GCA_964491505.1 uncultured Methanomicrobiaceae archaeon
ACGTTTATTTTAAAGGATCCACAGTGCATAGAGAATCAGGCCGACAAGACCGCCGCTGAGTGTGCAAAAGAAGTTTGTTCCTGAGTTGCCGAGGCGCCCGGATCGCTCGAGAGTCGCACCAACCAGCGAATCGACAGTGGTGCCTGCCAGGCCTGCCAGGGTTCCAATGATCACCATCGCCGGGTCGGCGACATTAAGCAGAAGCGCAACGATACTGATGGCTAAAGCCGAAAGGATAGCTGCAAAAGTTCCAAACGCAGTAATCCCCCCGTCAGTGCCACGAGGAACCTGTTTGAAGGTTGTAATCAGGTACGGCTGTTTCCCGACCACACCGACTTCGCTTGCAGTTGTGTCAGCGGCAGCGGCGGCGACACTGCCGAGATACATGGCGATAAAAACTGGATTGCCGGTAATGCCAAAAAGAATGGCAGCAGCGACTGAGACAAGTCCGTTGGCAAAGACATTCATATAGCCCCGGACACCTCCGTGTGATTCGGCTACGCCCAGGTCAGTCTTCCGGGAAAATTTGTAGCGCGTCAGGCCTGATCCAATAATAAAAAAGGCGAGCATGATCAAAAACCACCGCACATCAGCAAAGACGATAAGCAGGATGCCCATAAGGGCACCGCTAAAGAGCCCTGAGAGGTCGGCTGATTTTGCCCGGTACGCGGAATAACCAAAGGTAAAGGCGATAATCACTGCAACGAGCAGGAGTGAGGTCTGAACGGTGGCATGAATCTCGGCAAAAAGATACATGGTAAAGCCAACGCCAAGGGTTGTTATCATTCTGGCATCGCGACGTTTTTTGAGGGCCGTTTTTAAGAGGAGGGCAACTGTTACGCCGAGAATAGCAACCAATGGCGCTAATTCCCCGAGATAAAACATGATAAGGATGGTGCCGGAAAGCGCTGTCAGAATGTAGGCGAGATAGGGATAGGTTGTCTTTGCCAGTCGGAATGCTGCCTCACCAAAGATAATAATGACAAAGGTGGACAGGAAGATGACCAGTGGCAACAGGCCAATGCCGTAGAGAAGCGCCAGGATGATAATGCCAATGGCGGAATATCTGGTCATACGGATAAGCGCGAGAATGATGCTAATCAGAATGACGAGAATGGAAAACACCCAGGGAGGCTGAATAAAAGGGGCAAGCAGCACACCTATGATTGCTGCTAATCCTATCAGTCCGAATGAAAGGCGTTCGTCCATAGTATTGTATAATGTCTGTTTGTCATGCGCATAAGTAGTCTGTGGTCATGCTTTTGTTGTCACGGGAACTAAAAAACAGTCAGTGCTAATTTCACTCTCGAATTTTTATGTACTTGCAACCTAACTTTGCCAGTATGGATGAACAGCATCATTTACGGAGCGTTAATCATCGGATTTATTGCACAGCTATTTGTCTCACTG
>CAZBGM010000098.1:0-4668 GCA_964491505.1 uncultured Methanomicrobiaceae archaeon
TTTTTCAGTAGGTTTTCTGAAAGAGTGTCTCTTTGACCCGGTTTTGAAACATCCCATTAATCGTAACCATTTCAGTATTACCCTGTTTACCGCCATACATGGCCCTAAGGACAATCAGATCTTCGCCAACTTTAGGATAGGCCCAGCTAAACAAATGGTCCCCACTCTCATCAGTGACGACCACATCAAAGGAGAGAACATCCCCGGCATCTGCTCCTCCATCAAACGTAATATAGTAGCCTCGATAATCAGGAGAGACGGTAAAGGCAATATCTCTTGCTCCCGGCGTTATAGCTAACGTTGAAGAAGAGATTACGTCAGGCGAGACTTCCTGCTGGACCGGCACCGTTTCATCGGTGAATATAACTTCCAGTGTCAGGGTATCCATTCCTTCATCAAGTGTCACTGAACGTTCATCATCAGGGTAACCACTCTTACTAAAGGTTACCACGTACAGACCTGGCTGAAGTGAAGCCTGCAAAGGACTGAAATAAGTTATTGTTCCTAAAAGAACACCATTAACGATCACCTGAGTTGGATTGGTATCGGCACTCCCTTCGGTAAAAACAACCAAAACGAGGCCGGTTAAAGAACCGTCGGAAGACGTTTGGGTGAGTACAACGGTTGAATCTTGTTCGGTCGTAGAAACAGCACTATCATTGTTATCAGCAGATGGAGCCAGAATTACAAGAGCAATCAAAACAGCTCCAATCAGAAGAAGAATACCAAGAATCCTTAAAATTCGGGGATCAATCACTCCCGGCAGATTCTTAGACCTCGTCTTTGGTACAATCAAAGACGGAACATGAACTGGGGGCCGGGACCGTTTCTTTTTGATTGCTTTTCCTGTGGGATTGGTTGGCTGAAAGGTCGGCACCCGTTCGGCGTGTTGATACAAACCGTTTGCCCTGTCAACCACAGGTTCGACTAACCCTCCGCAATATTCACATTGAACCGATTGATCTGAGATTTCCTTTCCACATTTTGGACAGAACATAAGACTATTAGATGATAGAAGTTCAGCAGACATGTACTTTTCCGCTCGGGGTGTACCCAAACATCTCGAGTGAACTCTACCAGTCCTGAACGACTAACCAATAATTCACCTTCTTAAAAAAGTGTATATTTCAGTTGTATCCGACATGGTCTGGCGAACTGGGATTTCCCACAATTATACCTGAACGCGGATCAAAAAACAGAGAGATTAGGATAACCGGATACCGGCATTATCAACGTTCGTCTCAATCGCAACGGAAAGGCCCATGCTTTCGACAATAGCGTCAACCTCTTCGCGACTTTTTTTGGTAACAACAGAGATCGAAGGACCGACTGAACTCATGCCCACAAACTCAAGACCTGCATCACGGAGTTTACTCATATAATGATAGATCTCAAAAGAATTGTGCTCTACCTCGGCACGTTTTGAGCCGCGGAACTCAATCTCCCAGATAACGTCTCCAATCTTGTCAACATCATCGCGACAGAGTGCCGGAATCAGATCCATCAGCACCATATAGGCTTTGAGTTCACGATCACGGTAATCAAGAGAACGGGCACGGTTCATCAGGACCTGAAACTCGTCTTCTCCTGATGCACAGGCATCCGTTGGCGGAATAATGATGAATACGTTGTGCTCCGACCCAAATGGATGGTTACAGACCTGGGTGAGTTCGTCCCCCATCACTGACATGCCACCATACAGGACAACTGCCGGTCCGACACCAGTCTCAAAGCCCGGCACCACCTGACCATCGGCTGTCTCTTCAACATAATTATTCCCCATCAGCAGACGGAACTCCTCAGAGCCAAGCGGACTTCCTACCGCCTTATTCATTGCTGCATACAACCCGGTAAGAACTGAACCCGTGCTTCCAAGGCCAATGTGCCGGCGTTCATGATCGACCACCCGAACCTTAAATCCACCTTTGTAACCGGTTACGTGCTTAAAAACTTCAATGGAATGAGCGATAATCGGCGCACGCTCATAATCAATCTCACTCTCTCCGGCACAACAGGTCACTTCAACGGTCGAGTATAACTGAAGGGCAAACCCGATGCCACCCCCACCCGGTCGGTTTGGCGCAAAACGATTCATATCAAGAACGGTCAGATGAATTCGGGCAGGAAGGATCGCTGTAATCATTTCCTGTTGAATAGTAAGTTGATAGTCTTTTTTCAGCCCAATATCGTTGATATGCTCTCCCAGACCAAAGGGTTCAAAATCATACTCAACGAGATCGAGATCACCACCACGAATCAGCATTTTTGCCATTTTTTCTCTCCAAACTGGAATATTTAAGAATATTTAAGATTATTTAGGTCTGTTTGTCACTCAATCACTTCCGGTCAAAGAAGATATTCTTGCCAGCTCCTTTGAGGGGAATACCATAGGCAGTATAACAGTCCTCCATCCACCCAAGTTTCAGGGCAGCAACGCCAGCAGAGAACATAATACGGTTATCCACATTGTGCATAGAGGCCGTTTTCACGGCAGAGCCAACGGCAATACCAAGATCGGCCATACGAATGACACAATTGGGCCCTTCAAACGGCTTTTTAGCCTTTGCAACCATCTTCTGAGCATCCTGCATCGCTTTACAGGTTGGATACCCACATCCACCACAGTCAAGACCCAACACACTCCGGCCAATGGCTCCGATAATGACAACCACATCACTTGCTTCAATGTTTTCAGCGTCACGGCTAAAGAACCCGTATCCAATATCTTCACCGTATTCCCGCATCATTCCTGCGAGCGTTAAACGGTCTTCTCCGGTGACAATTCTGACAACAATGGCATCTGTACCTTTTGCTTTTGGTGCCGTCCGCGCTGATAACGCCATAAGCTCAGCAACGGTATACACAGCATTCTCCTCAGCCGCCATGGTAAGGGAATATTGGCAGTGATGCTATATCAAGGGTAGGACTTCCCCGTAGCTTTAATGGGATAGGTACTTCTAAAAGAGCCGGGTGATGAAAACAGATGCCAAAAAGAGAGAATTATTACTTATATTTTCGGCCGGCATACTGAAATTTATCAGAATCTCCGCCTTTTCTGACGATATAAACCCATTCATACAGGGATTTTAGGGTGCCAAACTGTTCGTACCGGCGCATCGAGAACTGTACCCGCATTTTTGTACTGAGTGTAACTTTTCCCAGTTTTTTCATCCTCTGAGCGATCTCAAGGTCATCGCCGGCATCGATGCACTTGTAACCACCGATCTCTAAGAAGGTATTTTTATCAAAGGCAGTGTTACAGCCAAGCGTATAGTAGAGCGTACGGGAGTGGTATCCAATGCGGGAGAACGTGTTCGCAAGGGCAAGTGAGGCGCGGTGTTTCAGCCCAGGTTCAAGAGGAAAGACCGTCCCATAGAGCTGAACCATGTCATCACGTTTCTCAAAGATCTCATAAATCACAGCCAGCCAGTTCGGCGGAATGAGGCAGTCTGCATCGGTTGTCGCAATAATAGTAGCCGATGCTGCCTTTGCGCCATCATTTCGTGCCCCACCAACTTTTTTGCTCGTCTGAATAAAAACCTGATCCGCGAGCGGTTCCGCCAGTTCACGGGTACGATCTTTTGAGTTCCCGTCCACGACAATGATCTCATAGTCATCACGGGGAAGAGTCTGATTGTTCAGTGACTCAAGGCATGTTACAATCGACTTTTCTTCGTTGAACGTCGGGACAATAACAGATATTTTTGGCGCCATCTCTTCCTGAACATGTTGGTGTGAAAAGGGTTAAACGTTTTATTCCGGGCAGAAAATACGGAAGTAAAATATTATGCGTTCAGATAATCGAACACATGACGGATGATACCATCCATATTGAGGTATTCAAATTCTGAAAAACGTCCCAGAAGATCAATATTCTGCGATTCACAATACTCACGAACCGTTTTGATGTTCTTCTGATATGCAAGATCATAGACCACATACGCAAACTCCTCACGGGAGACGGTTGTTGTGACGACCTCTTCTTTTCCGGAGATAAAACCCATCCTGATGAGACCTTCGATGACATGATCAGTGACGTCGGTATCTGAAAGATTGTAAAGTTCATCGCCCTTATTACAGGTGATTTCAAGGAGCACCGAGGAACACCCGTCCGGTGATGTTGTCACCGAAAAGTTTGATGGGAACGAGATCCGGTTGAAGGCGCCCAACTCTTTTTCAGGAACATAAAGCCACGAATAAGAAGGAAGTTCTTTGGAGAGCCCCACGCCGACGCAGATAATGGAATTATATTTCAGAGCGTTACAGGCGGCGCGAATGGTTTCGGGTACTGATTCAAGGCAGGGGAGCAGATGTTGCAGGGGAATGGTTGAGATACAGTGGTCTGCGAGAACCACCGAACCGTCTGCGAGCGTAACTTCCCATTGATCCTCTTTTTTTCTGAGCGAGACAACAGCAGTACCAGTATGTATGAAAGATCGTATCGGCTTTGCAATCGCATGAATCATTGCCTCAATCCCACCCGCTATTGGATAAGTAAAGATCGACTGGTGGGTATAGCCTTCTGTTTCAATTCCACAGGCCGACCGGATGATATCCTCAACCGGCGGGCGGGGAATTCTGCCGTCCACCCAGTGTAGTGACATATTTTCGGTAGGATAGTTCCAAATCTTCTCATTGTAGGGTACCATGTAAGACTCAGCGATGCCC
>CAZBGM010000099.1:0-4631 GCA_964491505.1 uncultured Methanomicrobiaceae archaeon
GTCGTAAGACCCCCAAAAGTCCCATCTAATTTCATTGCATCCAGTTCGTCCTGCCACACTGTGACAACATCCTCCGGGGTATTCTTAGAGAATGCAATATACAGATCATAGGTTCCGACCGAATAGACTGCTTCAAGATCACAAGGAGCATACCCTGCATTCCTGGCGATATCAGCAACTGTGGCACTACTTCCTAGCCAGAGAACAATCTCCCCATCCATCAGATTCTGAACACATTCAATATCATTTTCATACCCAGTCAGGTTTAAAACATTATTCTCTGCAAGGTACTGATACCTTGCACTATCCTGCAGAGCACCAATCGATCCGGCCTTTTTTAACTCATCCATATTTGTGATCTGAAGATCTGATCCATTGTTCGCATACAGAACAATATCATACGATGCAACCGGCCCGACCCACTGGAAAAGATCTTCGCGTTCGGTCGTCCTCGTGGTTGAAAAGATTGCCACATCAGGAGTTGTTAACGCCAGTTTATATGTTTCTTCCCAAGGGAGAACCTCAATGGTTCCGGTCTGATTCAGCCTTTGCAGAATCTCTTCCACTACCCGTGTTGACTGGCCGGCAACAGTGCCGTTTTCATCCAGATAATTAAAGGGTGGAAATTCCTCAGTAATAAGGCGAAGTCCAGACGTTCTAATCACAATTTCTTCCGGTAGAGTTTCATTTCCCATTCCGGCCTCTCCGCCATTTTGCAAACCGCTCTGTCCAGTATCTCCGGTAGTATCCACACATCCGCAGCAGAAAATGCACAGAGCTGCAATCAATACTATCATACCAACCACTATTTTTTGATTCATCGTTACCCACCCCAGTCCTAAAAAATCCTGTACTGATACTTCTTGAAGAGTTACTAATAGAGTTTTTGCTTATGAATCGAGAAGAGAAATAATAATGTCCTCAGCTAAAAAAATTGAAAATTAGATGCTTATTCTGGATAAGCTACCACAACATGCCATCCGGTCAACGGTGATGTCCGGAAATAGGCCGTCCAGCTCATTCCTCCAGCATCGTATGTCACCACACCGGAATCTTCAGCAAGTATCTTATCGACAGCACGCCCGAATGACGTCCCAACATCCTGCTCCAGAACATTCTGGAATATCTCTCCTTTTTCAGAGCTAAGTGCTAAGGTCCCATCAGGTGCAATGGCAAAGAAGGTCATATCGCCGGGAAGTTTTGATTCCAGAGAATTAACAAGGGAATCAAGATACACCGACGCTCCAAGAATGCCGGAGATCGAAATGTCGGTTTTCACCGGAACAGCGACAATTGCGGTGCTTTTTCCGGTTGAGTGACTGACAACGACCGTCCCAACCGATTCCTGCCCCGCCAGCAACTGAGGGAAATACGGCCGGCTCAGCAGATTGGCCTGTGCCAGATCATCGACCACCGTGTAATACGAACCGTTCGTTCGTGCATACCACATCCGGGCATCGACAATCTTCTCCTCAGGCACGGCAAGCAGCGGTTTTATCTCCTGCCAATCACCCGACCTGACTTCACTGGTAACAGCCAGAACTTCAAGCGTTCGCAGAACTGAAGTCATTGTACCATCAGTCTCTGCAATCACAAGGGAAAGCGCCAGACTGGCTTCCGAAGGGCCGGATTCTGTTGATATTATCTCATTGTTTGCACCGGCTACGGAGAGAGCAGAGGTAAGAACTGCAAAGGTTCCGTCCTCTTTTATGGCATCAAGGGCGTCCTGCCAGGTTGCAACAACACTCTCAGAAGTTCCCTGTGAAAAGGCGATGAACGTATCAATCGTTCTCAGGGAATACACCGCCTCAATATCGCGGGAAGTGTACCCTGCGCTACGGGCCAAATCACCATAATTGCTGCTGCTTCCAAGCCAGAGATCAATCTCTCCATCCATCAGTTTTTGAACACAGACCTCATCGCTTTCGTAACCAACCAGATTTGTGACATTGTTCTCAACCAGGTACTGATACCGCACATCTTCGGTCACCGCACCAATTGTTCCGGTTTTTTTTGCCGCATCCAGACTTTGAATCACAATTCCTGAGCCATTTTTGGCATAGAACACAGAGTCAAAGGACGCAATAGGTCCAACCCACTGAAAGAGATCTTTCCGTTCAGCAGTTCTGGCAGTTGGAAATAATACTACATTGGAAGTTTTTAAAGTCAGATCATACCCTTCTTCCCAGGGCAACAGTTCAATGGTTCCGGTCTGCTCCAGCCTTCGGAGAATCTCCTGTACTACCTCGGTTGACTGCCCGGCAACTCTACCGTTTTCATCCAGATAACTAAAAGGCTTAAATTCCTCCGTAATAAGGCGAAGGCCACATTCAGTAGGCGGAACAGTACCGGTATCAGTCTGCGTCGATTCACCGGTGGTGTCAATACATCCACCGCAGAAAACACACAGAACTGCCAACACACATATCGTGATAGTTCCTGCTTTTTTAATCATTCTACAAATACCCCACAAATCGCATGAATTGGAATAATTGGTACTCGACATGAGAGGTGATAATTTTTCGTACTTGCTACCCATTGAAAAAAATGAGAATCCCGGTCCAAACCAACACGAACCACGAACCTATAATATATCCGGTCGCCCCAAAGAACAACTATGACTGAAAAAAACAGCACCAAACCTATGAACGTAACCAACCCCGCTTACCAGACAGCACTGAAAAAGAGAATACAGGAATTGCAGCCAGAAGAGAAGAATGCTCAGTCCTCAAAAAAAGAAACCAAAAAAGAATAATCCTAAGCCGGGCTTCAACTGCCCAGACATTCTTTCGCTTCTTTCTCTCTCATTTCAACAATTCTGCAAGACTGGTTGCGTCCTGTGAACCAAGAAGGAATGCCGTCCCATCGGTTTGAGTAACCCAAACCCCTTCTTTCCCGCTGATAGTGTAGGCCTTGCCTAGGCTACCACGCCGAATACCCCAGCCTCCAAAATCCCGGAGCGGTCGGTAGGTCGCTGCCTCAGCCGAGCGGATTGAGGAACGGGAAATCGTTCGATTCACTACATGAAGTGGCCAGTATCGATAGACAAGGTTTTCCGGCGTCACCTTAATCTCAAGGCGCAACATACTGAAAAATGTGGGGAACCCAAGTCCAAAGGCAATCCAGATAATCCAGATGAAAACATCACCTGCCTCACCACCACTTCAGGAGAAGGGAACACCAACAACTACCTGATACAGAAAACTCCGCCAAGCAAATACCGCAATCAACCCAACGACAATCATGATCAGTGGTTGCTGTCGATACATCCACTGAACTTCCTGATAGATCAGATTTGATTCAGACGTCATGAACTTCGTTCTCCTGACATTATAGTGGCACCTCTCGATTCATTGATGTTACGGTACCTTAGCACCAGCATGAAAATCCCGAAGATCAAACAGGAAGAGAGGGTTATCTGCTGGAAACCCACGAGAGAAAAAAAGGAGCTGGCGTCTGATTTCATATATTAAGCATATATATCAATGTATAAACGATAACAATTAACCACCATATAAATCTTGACTTACTTTTATCTACTTTGACTCTAATTATCCACTGGTGAATACTATGGATGGATATGCAGGAAATATGGCGTTTATTGATCTCACTGATGGCAAGGTGACGATTCAGGAAACACCAACTGATCTCAAGAAAAATTATCTTGGTGGTCGCGGTTTTGGTGCACGCATCGTAACCGACCGGATTGATCCAAAAATCGATGCACTCTCTCCGGAGAATGTGATCGTGTTCTCAACGGGACCACTTACCGGCACCGGCATCCCGCTTGGAAGCCGGTATGAGGTTACCACGAAATCTCCACTAAATGATGCCCTTGTCTCCGCTAACAGCGGCGGGTTTTTTGGCTGGAAGATGAAAAGAGCAGGGTTTGACGCAGTTGTCATCAGTGGACGTTCTGCAAAACCAGTCTATATCTTCCTAAATGAAGGCACCGTAGAGCTTCGGGATGCAACACCATACTGGGGTATGAAAACCAGCGAAGTAACAGCAGCCCTTAAAAGTGATCTCGGCGACAAAGATATCCGTGTAACATGTATCGGACCCGCCGGTGAAAAGAAAAGTCTCATCGCCTGTATCATCAATGAAGAGCACCGCGCTGCAGGGCGTGGCGGCACCGGTGCGGTGCTTGGGTCCAAGAACCTCAAGGCAATCGTGGCAACCGGGAAACTTCCAATTAAAATTGCCGATAAAGACAAACTCAATGCCGTGAAAGAACGCGTCCGAAATAAGATTGAGGACAATGGCATCTGCCAGGGACTACACAAATACGGGACAGCAATCCTTGTCAATATTATCAACGGGAATTACATTCTTCCGACACGAAATTTCCAGAGGGGATACTTCCCGGAGGCAGAAAAAGTATCCGGGGAAACAATGGCAGAAACAATCCTCACGAAACCCAAGGGTTGCTATGCATGTATTGTCCAGTGCGGAAGAGTGACAAAGGTTGATGGAGAAGAAGGTGAAGGTCCGGAGTATGAACCGGTCTGGGGATTTAGTGCAGATTGTGGCGTTTCCGATCTTTCAGCAGTTGCCCGGGCAAATTACCGGTGTAATGACCTTGGGCTTGATGCCATTGGTGCAGCAACTTCTATTGCCTGTGCAATGGA
>CAZBGM010000100.1:0-4550 GCA_964491505.1 uncultured Methanomicrobiaceae archaeon
GTTGTACTTCCACAAAGGAAAGCACGAATGTGATTTTCTGGTAAAAGAGGGACTTTCTATAACAAAGGCATTTCAGGTCTGTTATGAGTTAAATGACGATAATTTTGCACGGGAAACAAATGGTCTTATCGAGGCTCTGAAAGAATATAATCTCAGTGAGGGAGTCATTCTTACCTTTGATCAGGAAGATGAATTTGAGATGGAGGGTCTGCGGATTCTTGTTTGTCCGCTCTATAGGTTTGATGAACCATCAAAACAGGTGTGAGGATGGTGTCTCATACTATCATCTCCGTTCCGGGATAGTCATATAAACGGTGTTTATAGTCGTCAAACTCCCGGATAGTGTCAGGTGCGACATCGTAGAGGAACTGCTCATCAGGACAGTAGACGACACGCCCTTTCAGAACCTCTATACGAACATAGAGTGGCAGATTCAAAAATATCTGAATGTCATACCGTTCATCACAGAGTTGGGAGAGTGCTCTTAGCCGGAATTGTCCGGCTTTTTCAGAAATGGCATCATAGAAAAGGCAGAGATCAGAAAACCAAAAAACGACTCTCGGTTATTTTCCTTTATATTCTGAGTAGAACTTCATCCATTCTTCAAGGCTCATGTCCAGGTCATCTCTGATTATTTTACGTAGAAGACCTTTTGGAATCTCTCTTGTTCCATGTACCGGAACCGTAGTTACTCTCCCGTCATCTGATAAAAGTCGTACATGAGAGCCATGAGTCCTCATCACAATAAAGCCCATGGTGTTTAATATTTTAATGAGCTCTGTACCGTTTAATGCCGGTAGTTTAGGCATTTTGAGCAATTTCCACTTCTCTAAACCCTACAAACGTGTTAAGTTCGGTAGTATTGGTCTCTTCAAGACAAAGGTGTATAACTTCTTTTATATTATCCATTGCTTCTTCGATGGTTGTTCCATAAGAATGACAACCCTTTAACAGCGGACAACTGACGATGTAATACCCATCTTCATCAGTTTCAATAAGTATCGGCAGGTGTAGCATTTTCATCTCTTTTACCTATTTTATGATACTATCTCTATCTTATTATTAGTTCCCTGAGTTGATAATCTCCCCACGGGTGTTGTGTACATCATACCAACGTGAGGGATATCATTTTGCCAGAGTTCAGGTGAGGTCTACAATACAGTTCATGCATTCAATTGACCAGAGTCAACAAATTGTCGTCCTGTCCCCTCCTGTGTTCGGGATTGTTACGTTGCCATTGACCATTCCACCCCGGTCTTATGACCGGAGCATCCACTTCCACACCGGAAGAATCTCAATTTTCTTATCATTTAGCAGGATATCCGGCTCTTCTGTTTCCATCGTCAGAATCAGGCCACTTTCAAGCTTATAAGAATCCATTGCTTCCATCAGGCCGGAGATCTCTCTTTTTCGTACAACCGGATCGTGAAGTTCTGCAGAAACCTGAACTGCCCCGGTGATCTGTATTCCTTCTTTTATGACAAAATCACATTCTTTTTTGCCACGATGATAGTAGACCTCAGCACCTTTTCTGATGAAGTGCAGAAAGACCAGGTTCTCAAGTTTTTGCCCGGTATTCTCTGAAAATGTGAAGGACACTGTCTTTAGAAAACTGTTATCGCCCGCATATATTTTTGATGACGAAACGCTCTGTTTTTTCACCGAATAATCAAATCTTCGAATCTGATAGAGAAGATAGACCGAAATGAGATAGTCGATGTATTTTTTTATGGTGGAAAGACTTTTGATGCCACTCACACTTTTTAACGTTGAATAGGAGTAGATGCCACCGGGATTTGAGATAAGATAGAGTACAAGATTTTTCAGTTCTTTTATTTCCCGGATACGGTACCGGAGAAGGACATCTTTTGTGAGGATGTCTTCAAAATACTGTCTTGTTATTGCCACGTCATTATTTTTTATCACGACCGGAAATCCACCATTGTTCAGATATTCGTTGAAATGGCTGAATATCCGGGCTTTATCGGTACTGGTTAACCGGTCCGGATATGATGTCAGGTCCACTGCGTGGTAGTGCAGATATTCCTTAAAAGAGAAGGGCAATAATCTGATAACTTTGTTTCTTCCGGTCAGATAGGATGAAATTTCCGAACTTAACAGCTGAGCATTCGATCCTGTGGCAAACACTTTCCTTCCTTTCGCATAGAGGTTGTTGAGCCATCGTTCCCAGTGTTCTGCATTTTGTATTTCGTCAAGAAATAGAACATAGTTCTCATCCGGCCCATAGAGTTCGGCAAGAACCTGCTCAATCTTCTCAAAATCCTCGATGGTAAATGCAGACAGCCTGATATCATCAAAATTGATATGTACCGTATGGTTTTCAGTTTTTTTTGCGATTATTTTAAGGAGAGTGCTCTTTCCGCATCTCCTGATGCCTGAGATGATAACGATTTCTTCGCCTTTGAGATAATAATCATAGTCAATATCCCGTTCAACAAATTCTTCTTCCTGGTCGAATAACTCCTGCTGGTCAATGATTATCTGCCTTAGAACAGATTTTTCCATGGGATTATCTTGGTCTGTGGTTATATAGCTTTTTTTGCTGTTTGATATGTCTTTAAATATAGATAGTAACTATCAAAATAATCCCGATCAGAAATCAGAGATTATCATTGGTAACGATCGTTACGAACACCCCTTTTGAACGAATGGAAATCGCGACTGAGCGTTTCACACCGCCCTGTAGGGCGTTGTTCGAGAATTTTTACAAAAACGTTCGGGTTGCATTCGTTATTTCAAAATTACGTTCGTACTTCTATTGAAAAAGGCTCAACACTCAAAAGGCGTTGTGCCCGTGTAAAATCTTTGATTTATCACGAAAGTAACCTTTGCAGATGAAAATGCCATCATATCTTCATCAAACAGTGCCTGAAACATTCGTTTCATGCACGTTTTTTTGGATATTTTAGGAGCATAAACACCTCCATGGACCAACTATCAAACTCAGGTTTGATAGAAACGATGGGAACGAATCCCATACTGATCCTGTAAGTTATTTATTTATGTTCTGGATTTATATTGTGTAAATAGCACAGAAGAAGGGACACGGGAGATATGAATGTGATGACGGTGGAAGGTATCAGCCAGATTACGGGATTATCCAAAGATGAAGTAATCCATAGGAGTTTAATCTCGTTTATTGAGATTGAGATCCGCCTTGCAGAAATGGATATTGCTGATATCAGGGAGAGATATAATGTGGTATCAAAAGAAGGACTTTATGAATCAATAAAATCCGGGAAAATAATGAGCCACCCCGCATGGGAAAACTACATTGTATGGAAAAATAAAGAGCGATATATAGAAAATTTGAAAGGGCAGGCAAATTTTAGCTGATGATATACAACATATATAATGAGATTGAGAGGATAGCAAAAATAGAATTTGGAGATATAATTGTTACAATTTGTGCAATGGGTGGTAATACCCGGCTCCCAAACAAACTTAGAATATTTTTTTATGATGAAAGTTTTTTGGATATCTGGCTTTCGTTAGATGGAGATTATTCTTATCACTGGGAAGGAAGAGCGCAAAGAGGAAAGATCTATAGATGGGATAATGCTCCCGATCATCCTGAAATTAGTACCTTTCCAAAACATTTTCACGATGGTTCACAGAAAAATGTTCTTGCAAGTGATCTTTCTGGAGATTATTGTGTTGCAATCCAGGAAATTCTAACATTTATCAGATCAAAATTATGAAACGCACTGAAACAAATGTTTCAGGCACTTCCTGATGACAACTTCATTTAGAATGAAAACACACATGGTTTTCTAACGAATCAGAGGCACAAACAATGAAAGTGACTTGGCACCTCTCATCAATAACCGATTAAAACTATTTTCTCACCAGGCAGGAAGTTTATCGTCATTTTGAACTTCGAGCTCTTCTGAAAACTAACCCACGAATTGCCATCGGAGGCACAAATGTGACTATGATTACGAATGTTAAATTGCCCCTCAGGCAAATTCACTGCCCATTTTAATGGATGTGAATCTAAGTCATCAAAAATATACAAATTAGCGAAAAGTCATTGTACTCTGTTATTAGATAAGAACCATTGATAAAAGCCGCATTATCAGAGCTGTTGGCAAAATTGAAGACTTGGTGTTGGAGGATACAATAATTGAGGCTTTCTCTTTTTAGTTGGGTATTATGTGATCTGGTTTGGTAGGACCATTCTGATACTGATCCTTTGAATTATCGTTGAAACTAAATTTCTGAGAATGTTTGGACCTTCTTATAGTGCCGGACGTTTTTTTGAACGAATGGAAATCGCGACTGAGCGTTTCACACCGCCCTGTAGGGCGTTGTTCGAGAATTTTTACAAAAACGTTCGGGTTGCATTCGTTATTTCAAAATTACGTTCGTACTTCTATTGAAAAAGGCTCAACACTCAAAAGGCGTTGTGCCCGTGTAAAATCTTTGATTTATCACGAGAGTAACCTTTGCAGATGAAAATGCCATCATATTTTCATCAAACATGCCTGAATATACATTTCATGCACGTTTCTATAGAAAGAATTTTT
>CAZBGM010000101.1:0-1626 GCA_964491505.1 uncultured Methanomicrobiaceae archaeon
CGGGGACGGGTCAGCAGTTTCCGGGAGTGGCACACCTTTTTCGTCCAGACGGTTTCTTTCACGAATCAGGAGAGCAAACAGGCCCGAGGCATCATTAAATGTATTCTCAAGAGCCCGGATCTTTTGAATCAGGGACTTGGCCCGCTGTCCGGCTTTGGCATATTCTCCTTCATACATCAGGACGCCGACAGAGGCAATATCAAACGATTCGGGAATCACAATGCCCTTTTCAGTAACCCGCTCTACCTCACTGCCCAGAATAACAACAATCTCCTGAGCCTTGAGCCAGGCACTCTCCCGCTTTAGGTACTCCTTAATGATGACAGCAGATCGTCGAACTGCCTTATCATAGGCTCCCTCAACAATCAACACATCGACTTCGGCTTTTTTGCTGCTAAAAACAACTCCTCTTTCCGTCAGACGTTCTTCTTCCCGGACAACGGTTGAGGATGCCAATATAGCATCCTCATACGCCGCTTCCAGATCACGAAGATTGGCAATCAGTTTTTCAACGTCCTGTTCGGACTTCGCATACTCCCCCTGCTTAATAAGTGATTCAATAGCACTCTGGTCAGCGACACCGGCTATCTTCTCAGAGAGTGTCATATCAGGTTCCTCCTTACAATCCACCGCCGTCGCGACGTTTCAGCCGCTCAATCTCATTCTTCAGTGTGGCAAGGGCCCGCTGTGCAGCATCGAATTCCTGATCCCGCGCTACGACCGCTGTTGCCATTTTTTCAGCACTCTTTTGTGCCTTCGCATACTCTCCCTTTCCGAAGAGTTCCTCTATCTCGGCCATCGAAGCATCAGTGACCACTCCTTTCTGCTGGGTTCTGATTATTTCGGTCTGCAGACTCACAAGAGCGTCCTGAGCAGCATCATATTTTGCCTCGATCGAAAAAAGGCCAGATTTCAGCTTTTTTGCTGTTGTATGGCCACCTTTGTAGTCACCCAGTTCCATCTTTTCTGCAAAGGTGTGCCGCTCATCAGGCACTACAACACCCTTTGTTAGAAGACGGTCCTGTGTGTGAAGGTAGATAGCACCATTTTCCCGTGCAGCATACCAGTCGTGGGTGGTTGCCGCAAGAGCTAAAATACCATTTTCGGCGGATTCTTTTGCCTTGGCATAATCTCCTTCCTCAAGCAGTGCCAGAATCTCTGGCGTAATATCATCAGAAATGATACCTTCATTCTTCACATGTTGCAGATTTCTCGTATAGATCGAGAATGCTTCCTGTGCTTCTTCAAAAAGAGCTTCCTGAGCTCTTATCTGCTCAATCAAGACTCCAACATCGCCCTGAGCCTTGCCGTAGTCTCCGGTTCCAATCAGTTTTTCAATTGCTTCGGTATTGTCTGCACCGGGAATATTCTTAAACAAATTCATCAACATCACCCTCTATTTTATCTCTTTATTTTTTAGTCTGGTAATTTCGCTTTTCAGTGTTGCAAGAGACTGAGATGCAGCATCGAACGCTTCCTCTGCCGTTCTAAACGAATCAAGTATACCTTCCGCACTCGTATAGGCATCCTCATAATTACCCTGTTCAATCGCTATACGAACATCATCTGTTTTAACTGCAACCGTAACACCCTTCTCTTTCAGGCGAACCTGCTCTTCCCGGATGA
>CAZBGM010000101.1:1726-4487 GCA_964491505.1 uncultured Methanomicrobiaceae archaeon
TCAATGGACACACCCTTTCCTTTCAGACGGGCAATCTCTCCTTTCAGAAGGGCAAGGGCATCATGCGAAGCCAGATAAACCCGCTCAAGATCATGCAGGAATGCCAGCCTGTCCTTTGCCTCTTTCTCAGCTTTCCCCCACTCTCCGCCGTCCAGCAAAGCCTGAAGCGGTGAAAGGTCCGTTATCTTTTCAGGAATGATAACACCGTTCTTTTGCAACCGTGCAATCTCGCTCTTCAGCTCTTCAAACGCAGCATAGGCTCTTTTTCGTGCTTCGGCGGCCCCTTCATCTCTTCTGCGTTTCTCAGAAATAACAAATCCTCCAAGGAGCAGAAGAACCAACAGAATCAGAAGGTAGATCATCGGGTCAAGTACTGAACCATCACCGGGTTGAGGGGCTAATGGTTCAGCCGGGATCATTGAGCCATCAGGCCCGAGGGTCACGATCCAGAGATCAGAGGAGCCATGGTTTCCGGTTATGTCACCATCATTGGAAATAGTTTTTCCGGTTACAACGATACTGTCGTCCTCATTGACAACAATTTTTTCGGCGTAATCTGCACCGGTGCCACCAATACAACGCTGCCAGACCGGTGTGCCATCGGCTGTTACTTTTATGACCCAGGCATCTTCCATGCCATGGTTTCCGGACACCATACCATCATTGGAGGTCGTATAACCAGCAACAATAATATCGCCATCCGCTGTTTCAGCAACAGTCCACCCTTCCTCATTACCACTGCCGCCCAGATTCTTAGACCAGAGCAATTCACACTGCTCATCCAGTCGCAGAAGAAGAAGATCCCGACCACCATATGCCTGAGAAATGTCACCGTCTGCCGAATCGGTATAGCCGGCAACAAGATAGCCTCCGGATGAAACCGGGGCAATGGCATAGCCAGCATCATTTAAGGTTCCGCCATACACACTCTGCCGGACACAGGATCCATCTTCTGAGACCTGTACAACCCAGACCGAGGTATAGCCGGTTTTTTCTGAGATTATACTGCTTGCGGCCCCTTCAACATCAGTATAGGAACCAGTAGTCACATAGCCCTCTTCAGGTGCCGCTGTAACCGCCAACAAAGCATCTGAGCTAGAATCCCCCATAACATTGGTCCAGATGACTTCATGATCCGGCCCTATACGAAGAATACATCCATTCTGATTCCCGACACGGTTCGATTCCATAAAGGAATTAGTCCACCCGGCAACAACCAAACCACCATCGGGAGTCGCAATGATATCAGCTCCCCCATCATCCTGTTTGCCGCCATAGCATTCCTGCCAGAGCAGGGCTCCTTTCTCATCCAGTCCGGTGACCCAGATATCGCTCTTACCGTGATTTCCGCTTACATCACCATCGTTTGAGAGCGTTGTTCCAACTACTGCATAGGTTCCATCCGGCAAAACTGCAACAGCACTTCCGGCATCAGCCTGACTTCCGCCAAGGGCTTTTTGCCATGATGCCTCACCTTCAGCGCCGAGCATCAGAACCCAGACATCCATGCTTCCGTGGTTTCCGGTAACATCACCGTCATTTGAAGCAGTCGCTCCAACAACGATATATCCCATTCCCAGAATGTCAGCAAGACCGAATCCAGCATCTCCCAGACTCCCACCAAAGCAGATCGGACCGGTTCGGTTAACGGAACTTTCCGCAATAGGCACCGCGGTCGGCACCGGTGTTATGATCGGTTCAGGAATCGGTGTCGGCACAACGGTTGGTACAGCAGTCGCGCGAACAGGTACGGGCTGATCCGGAGGCGGAAGGATCAGCTGGGTAGTGCCAATATAAATGGCATAGCGTTTGACCCACTGTATGCCGGTGGATTCGTTACGCAGCCCAAGCCACAGCGCAATTTTTGACTGGTACCGTTTCACAAACGAATCGTCTGCCGGGAGAATTGTGTAGACCAGTTCACCGTCGTCATAGGAAAGAGAGCCATACCCGGGTTCGTCTGCGTGTTCAAAGAGAATCTGACGTACCCACTGGATACCGTCAGTTGTACTGGCAGCACCCACACTGGCATCTGTGCCAGCCAAAAAAGCACTGCCTGATTGTAAGGGCGTGGCTGAACTTCCCGCATTCTGTGGTGGCAGAACAAGCGGGACTTCAAAGAACTGTACGACAACCGGCTGAGTGGTGGCGGAAACAACAGGAGGTTGTATCGACACGGGTCGTCCTGCTTCTTCACAACTCCCTGCCGGGACAAGTATTAGCCCGACAAGAAGAATGAAAAGAAGCACCAGATAGGAGGGGCGGATATTCACAGGATCACCTTCACGATTATAATCGAACCTTTTCAGAGAGATGCAGAGGATCTTTCAAAGCAGTCACCATACTTACGTATATAACAAACGTTTCATTTTATAGCCAATGATAAACTCGATGGCACGATTCACGTCGTCATGCAAGAAGGCGTTCAGGAAAGTTTCAAACCTTTCCGTTTCCATCGATTAACTAAAGAATTAACGTTTCACACTTTTGGGAGAAAGCAGACAATTCTGAACGTCTGATTTCTTCCTACAAGTTCTACTTTTTTTTGATGACTGATATAAGTATCCAAATCAAAAAATGCCCTCTTTAAGGCATATTTTCCTCAAACCGTGCATTTATGAAGATACCTTTGTATTTATAAACCTGGAAATACACAATTTAAACTTAAACAAATAATTAATTGACAAAAATGAATGAGAATTCAGGTTTTCAGCCAATAATCTCTGCGCGTTTTTAAGTGAGATACTATAAGTATATTCCT
>CAZBGM010000102.1:0-4376 GCA_964491505.1 uncultured Methanomicrobiaceae archaeon
TCCCCGTCGCCTTAAAAAACGTATAACAAAACGTCCCGTCATCCTCTGCCGTGCGATACAGGCCCCGGATACCGGCGTCCCATGCATCCTGCTCAATCATTCCCGACGAGACTGCCTCCTCACCGGCGCCTTCGACCATCGCAGTAAAGGTGCCTTTCGTAAAAGCCTCAACGAGTGCCGGGTCTGAAGAATCAACGTACATCGTCCGTGGCGATACAACAACGTCCTTCACTCCGGCGGATGTAACGAGTGGATAGAGTCTTCTGCCGAGTAATGCGTCACCGCCTGCCGCCGCCTGCAGATCGATAAGGCACTGAATCGTTCGCTTTGCCTCCTGGCTGTCCGGATAGAAAAACGTCGAACCGTGGTCGCCTTCAATGACCGTCATCGTCCCACCGGGTTTTAACAGTCTGAGAAGGCAGACCAGTGCCTCCCTGGGATCGTGCAGATGCTCAAGCACGAAACAGACAAAAATATGGTCAAATGAACATTCTGCAAACGGAATGCTGAAAATATCGCACTTCAGATGCTCAGCGCCGGTGTTCTTCCCAGCTATCGCCTTCTTCCGGGCGGCCGCCAGCGATTCTCCTGAAATGTCTATGGAGATGATTCTGGCACCGGGGCTGTTGGTTGCGATGATGGAGGTCTGGGCACCGACACCGCACCCGGCCTCAAGCACCAGCGAACCCGGAGGATATACCGTGTCACCGTACAGCAGTTCATTCAGCGTTTCCGCCTGAACGGAAAGCCGTTTGGCCTCGCTTTCAGAATAGCCATGGACATAGCTTCTCTCAGACATGGTTCTGATGCTGTATTGGTGTCTCTTTGGCATATAATTTTCATACCAATTCTGACTGGATGTGAGTCTGTTCTTCTCTCTCCTGAATCTTTTCAGCCCTCTGCATGTCTCCACTTTTTCAGGCGCCGAGTGCATTCATTAACCGGCAGAAAGCTCCCAAAATCACAAATTCGTTCGAGAACATCCGCCGCAATTCCTGGTCTGAGTACCTCTGATGTGACTAATTCATCAAGCACCCATAAGAGGCCATGCACCTCCACTCCTTTTGATTCAGCATACTTCCTCAGGGCGGCATCACCCGTTAATAATGGTACCTTCTCCTCGAGACAGACATACAACAGTGACATATCAGCAACAGAAAGCGTTGGGGTCTGGGAACGCATGTGAAACATTACAATAAGTTCTTCCGCTGAGAATGAACGGACAGTAAGATTGGGATGAGATCGGGTCTCTACATCAACCGAGGTGGCCTCATGCAATGCAAGGTCTGTTGAAGAGAACTGGTATTGTAGTTCAAAAAGGTGGTTGCCTACCCCACCGTTGTCCAGATCCACAAAGATATTCGTATCAACAAAACAGACCCTGTGCCTCTCTTCCATGCTCGACATTTACGCAGTTACGTGTCCTGTTGCACCCGGAATCGTAGGAAGCGGTCCACCGAAGAGTTCTTCAGCCCGCCGCCGGGTAATCCTCTTTTCGCTCACCGCACGGCTGATTAAAAGTTCCATCTGGGTCGGATGCTCCGGTGAAACCTGATTGCCGGGTTCCTGTTTCCTCCAGTCTTTTGCTGCAAACATTTTCTGCAGGTGGACAAACTGTGAATCCTGAATAATCCCGAGATTTTTCGCCCGGTAGCACCATGCCTGCATGCTCATACCATACTTGTGCTTGAGTCGGTAGAGTTCATACACGTCAAGTCGCGTCCGTTGACCGTTCAGTTCAGCACGTGCCATCTCAGCCGGAACCAGAAACGCCCCTGCAAACTGGTTTCCTGCCTGTTCCTCATCGAGATCTCCCTGAATGTCAAGAACAATGTGTCCCAGCTCATGTGCCAGCGTAAATCGCTGCCGATCACCGCTCATCCTCTTATTCAGGGCAATCACCGGCCGGCCGTCACTGCATTCAAAGGTCAGGGCATCAAACCGGGGAGATGTCTCTAACAGCCCTACCTTGATGCCGTGCATCTCAAGCACATCAACCAGATTCTCGATTGGATCAAGTCCCAGTCTCCATCGGGTCCGGAGTGTATCGGCCGCCTGTTCGACATCATCCATCGTCCTGACGGGAAATCTGCCGTAATCCGGCTGATGGAAACGTCGCCCCTCACCACTCAGATGCTCAAGTTCAAGATATCGCTCCAGCCAGTCGGTTGTCTGTCCATGAATCCGTGATTCATCCTTTTTTGGAAGACTTTTCCTCTTTCGGTATCGGGGATTGCTAAGTTCAACAGCGTTTGAACGAAAGAAATAATCCAGCGGCATCTTCGTAGCAGTGCTGATCTTTATCAGCATTGACGAGTCCGGCGTGGTGATATCTCTCTCGTATTTTGATATCATCTGTGCCGACACCCCGGTCTGTTCTGCCAAAGCACGTAAACTGAGACGTGCAATGCTACGTGCACCCCTGATTCTGCTCCCAAACGTCATGTTGTTAATCCTCCTCCCAAACCGGATGGTTTACAAATTATCTAAAAATCACTTTATTGTAAACTAATGATAGATGCGATTCTGAACAATAAATACATTTTCATACTGCGGGAAAAAGCGACGGATTCAGATTTAAAAATAAAGGTGGAGAGGCATTTTTTCACCCCAGCGCCGTTCCTCACTCCTCAGCAGATTTATAGGCATCATACATGCTGTACAGCCATACAAGCACATAGAACGGGATTCCTATAAGAATCGTTGAAAGAGCCCCAAATATTACTGCAAGAAGGAACAGCCCAACTGCCTTTACAAACTGCCCGGTATATAACTGTCCGAGCCCCGGAATGAAAAATGACAATATTAATGCCAGTATCGGTGATGCCATTTGGAAGAATATCGTAATTAAGGTATATCACACTTCTGGCGGTTAAATTCCGGGAACGAATGGCCTGATTTTTAGATGTACGGCCCGGAGAATACGATTCTCTGATCTAAGAATCCCTCACCCCCAACCCCCCACCATGTCGGCGGCCTTATCCTTACCGTCCTCTTTGTATCTTGTATGACCGTTCACGAAACCATCAAACCCCCAGACAAAACAACCGTAAAACCGGCGAACAAAGCCGAAAAAACCACATCCAGCCACAACTCCACGCCCGGCACCTGTGCTGCCACTGCACCTCAAAAACCTGCACAAAAACCCGCACCGGAGAACAGACCAGACAACGGACCAACCATCCCCGTCATCAGCGCCATAGCCATCCGGATAACACCCGAAATAACCGGCTATCAGGTAGCCGTGCTGGAAAAAGACAGGATCGTCTACACAAAACTCACCCGGTCAGCGCCCTGGTTATCCGACCAGATACAACGTGAAATTGTCAACGGCTCGCACCCCAAACTTAACCCAGACAGTCGTCCGGACAAGAATCGGTACAAAGACGCCATGCTCAGCTGTTTTGCCGAACTCGAACGGACCCTCGAACAGGACCCCGAACAGAAACGCTCGCTCTCCAGCGTCATCGTCGCCGGAATCATACAACGGATCCGTGAAGTGCACATCTATCCCGGCGAGGCAACCTTTCTGGAAGTCGCCATTGACGAGAAGACCCTCTGCTTCACAAGCAAAGAGATCGCCCACCAGTATGCCACCACCCTGAATGAAAAATACTTCAACGGGTTCTATGTGCCCCTTGACGCAACCAGCAAAGAATGGACAGAGATTCGCAACTACTGGTCAGAGATTGGCATTATTGAAGAGAATGCAGCCGAGACCGAAATGGACGTCCTCATAGAACACCTCGCCGACCATCTCGCGTCACAGGTCTTCATTTATAGTGACCGGAACCGGATCGATCGTCCGGATGTCGGGTATTATGAAAGCGAAACGGGCATTGTCTGGATACCCACCACCGTCATTTCACTCTTCCTTGACCGGTTCAAAGCCTCATATAAACGGGCTGAACTTGTAAAGGAACTGGTAATCAGGAAGATCACAAGAGGCAATGCTCAGCCAAAGAAATTTAAGAATCTCCCGTCGGGACAGAAACGCTACTGGCAGTTTGAAAAAAACTTTATCGTCTTTTGCATCGATGAGACCGGAACGGTTCCTGAGATCACCGATATGTTACTTCGTGGGGAGGCACTGTGACATGATACGCACGCGTGAGGAGTATAGGGTGGGTATCATAAGGCCAACCAGCTTTTGCCCGTACCCCCGTACCCCCGTACCCGACCTACCATTCCGGGGTTTATTCTAGGATTCAGGCAGTAATCATGCTCCGCTTTGCTACGGGTACCAATGCCGGAGGCCGTACCCACCCGCACCAAAGCTGTTAGCCTGACACCAGCAACCACAACCCTCCGTATAGAAATCCCTGGTACCTTTCTCCCGTGCGTGTTCTATAACAGGACGGAGTGCATGGCATGAC
>CAZBGM010000103.1:0-2845 GCA_964491505.1 uncultured Methanomicrobiaceae archaeon
AGAAAATTCAACGAAGAATGCATCTTTGATATCACTCCAAATCCTTTGGCATCAGATCTGATGCTTTCAGGATTCTACTGAAATATTCTGAAGTGAAGAAAGAGTGGTTTCACGTTGATTATAATGTTAAGAAAAGGAAAATTTTTGTGTAATTTTTAGATTAGAACTGGTTCTGAAGCCAGTTCATCATCATTTTGGTGATCGGGATGAATTTCCTCGCGGGTGATTAATGTCAGAATGAGTATCACAACGGCGAAGATCAACGCCACAAGGAATGTCAGATCAAAACCTGCTGAAAGAAGGTGGAGCTTAATGTCAATGGGGGTATCTGTGATGACATTGTTATTCTTCGCGAGATCCAGCATGGCCTGCACACATATAAGCTGGAAAAAGGCAATGCCTATTGTCATCGGACCGTTTCGCTCAAGGGTCAAGAGGCTTGATATCATTCCCTGTTGTGATTTTTGGGACATGTTAAGGACGAGATTGTTATTTGGTGTCATAAAGAATCCTAGGGCGAATCCAATAATGAACAGGGTCAGGACAATATAAAGAAGTGTAGATAATTCTGAAATTCTGGTTAGAAGGAAGTATCCCAACACCATCAAAATGGCACTTGTAATACAGAGTTTTCGGCTCCCTGTTTTGTTATAGAGCATTCCTGAGAGAAGGCCACTTATCATCATCGCAAGCGAGAGTGCTGTTAAGATAAGTCCGGAAGCAGCGACGCTGTATCCCTGAACATACTGGAGATAAAACGGCATTAAAAAGTTCATGCCCCCAAAAATAAAGAACAATATTGCAAGGGAAATATTTGCGAAAAGGAAATTTCTACTTTTAAAGAGACTAATGTCGAGGAGTGGGTCAGATACTCTGCGTTCGTTAATAATAAAATATCCAAAGGCGAGAACACAGATCAGAAATGAACCAATGATTGGAAGAGACGTCCATCCGGCTGAGGAACCGGTGGTCATGGCATAGATCAGTGTGGACATACCGACAAACATCAGGATACCCCCTTTATAGTCAAATGAAAACTTTCCACCGGTCCGTGCCGGAGACGATGGTATTACATATCCTCCAAGGAGTATGGCACAGATTCCCACGGGGACGTTGATGTAAAAGATCCAGTTCCATGAGAGATATTCTGTCAGAAACCCACCGATTGTTGGACCAATTGCTGTCCCCAGTGAAGCGAATGTGACAGTAATCCCCATCGCTTTGGCCTTTTTTTCTTTAGGAAAAAATGTTGAGACCATAGCAAACGTGATTCCACAGATCATAGCACCTCCTATGCCCTGAAGAATCCGTGCTGCAATCAGCATGCCAAATGAATCGAAAAGTTCCGGTAAATATCCACAGCAGAATGAGCCCACTGTGAATACGATGAATCCTGTAAGGAAGATTTTTCTGTAACCGATAATGTCAGAAATTTTCCCGAATATCAATACACAGGAGGTCAGTACGAGCAGATAGGCGGTTGAAACCCAGCTGATGCTACTGGTTGAGGCACCAAAATATTCTGAGATGTCAGGGAGAGCGATATTTACGATAGTGCCGTCAAGTGCTGCCATAAAAGCTGCAAGTGAAATGGCAATTATCAGAAGGCCCAGCTTTTGTTGTGCTGCACCGTCATTGTTCATGACCATATCTTAAGATTATGGTTTTTCCGTTGATAAAAATAACGAATTGATGAGATTTTTCAATGCCAGATGACAAATAAATGAGAGAAAAAACAGAATTTTGGACCTCTTTTTCATGTCGTATGCAGCCAAAAAAACAGAGTGCGGCAGGGACAGTACAGTGTACTAACCGGGAAAAGGAAAAAAATATTTAAAAAAACAACCCGTGAGTGGGAAAACTACAGTATTTTCATCCTGAATTTCTCAAAATCATTTGTTTTTTCAAAAGAGTGAATTTTTGGAAGGTTTAGAAAGAAAACTGCTCAAAAATACTATTACGATTCAGACGCTATATTTGGATAATGATAGTGTCTTCATACCTGAAGCAAAATGGGTCCGCTTTTCGAGCTTTTGTGAAACCTGGGTCACTTTAATTGCCGGAAAATTGGTTGGATTTGAAATGAAAATATCTCAAAACAGGAAGTGATATTATAAATTCATCGCCAAAATCTGCCGAAAATCCACAAAATAAGGCGTTTGGGGGACGCAATTTACTAATGGTGATAGTAATCTCACTTGCAGGTTTCATGGGGACACTGGATGTTACCATTGTAAATATTGCCCTCCCTACTATGGCCAAATATTTCCAGGTCTCCACCTCAATGATCAGCTGGGTTGTGCTGATCTACCTGCTGGTACTCTGCAGTTTTACACTGACTTTTGGGAAATGCGCTGATCGTAGCGGTTACAAAAAAATATTTCTCATAGGGTTTATTGTTTTTTTAAGCGGTTCGTTTCTCTGTGGAATTTCTGGTTCACTTATGTATCTTCTTGCCTTTCGTGTGGTGCAGGCTCTGGGTGCAGCGATGCTCAGTTCAGTTGGTGCGGCGATGGTTGCCATCTATCTGCCTCGGCAACATCTGGCAAAAGGGCTTTCAGTTATTACGGTTATGGCCTCAGCGGGACTTGCTGCGGGACCTGTGATTGGTGGATTTCTCACAGAGTATGTGGGATGGAACTGGATCTTCTTTGTCAATGTTCCTATAGCTCTTTGTGCCATTGTTTTGGGTTATGTGTTAGTGCCATCTGACCAACCAGTAACTGTAAAAGAACCCTTTGACAACATTGGTACACTGCTTTTTTTGGTTGTTCTCTCTTCCGGCCTTTTCGCTTTAAACATGGGCATGCAGCTTGGGTGGAATTCACTGCCTATTCTTGGAGGG
>CAZBGM010000103.1:2945-4294 GCA_964491505.1 uncultured Methanomicrobiaceae archaeon
ACGAATCTGAGGAGATTTGTTAATATCGTGGATCAATCTGACAGAGAAGATTATCTGGAAGCACTGTTGCGGGAAAACATCATCTCAACAGACGCCGCCGCCCTTGCAAAAGTCGGAGTTCTGCTTGACCGTGAGGTGGAAAAAGTCCGCCACGAATTGCTGATTTTAGAAAGAGAAGGAGATATAATACTGGGTGCCGATGGAAGAATGGTGCTGACTGATCAGGGACGTGCTATTGGGGATTGTGTGCTAAAAAAGCACACAGTTCTCCAATCATTTCTGTCTGAGATGTTGGGTATGGATGAAGAGCGTGCCGACCGTGAGGCATGTGCCCTGGAACACGAGGCTTCAGATGAGACGATCAGCCGCTTAAGTGCTTATCTTAACCACACGGCGCCCTGCCACAGGCAGAGAAGACTGGGCCTGTGTCTTGCTGAGACTTCCTGTGAGCACAAGTTGACAGAGGCAGAAGAGAACGAAGTACTACGAGTTCTGGGTGTTCATGCCGGGAAGGGACGAATTATGCGTTTCAATGACCTTGGGATTGTTCCTGGCGAAGAGATCCGTGTTCTTCGTAAACTTCCGAATGGTACGATCCTGGTAGAGATCAAAGGAAGCGAAGTTGCACTTTCCTCAGTTGTTGCCGCTGCAGTTTCTGTGGAGAAAATAGCGTGAAGATAGCACTTCTTGGTAACCCCAATGTAGGGAAATCACTCATTTTTCAGCAGCTTACCAGTCTCGGTGTAGAGATTTCAAACTTTCCTGGAACTACCGTTGATATGCTCTCCGGGAAAGTCTGTTTTGCACGGGAACAGGTTGAAATTATTGACCTCCCTGGGATCTATGCCCTTGACGGCAGCGACGAACAGGAAGTGCAGGTTCGTCGTCTTCTTGAAACAAATCCTCCGGATGTGTTGGTCGTTGTGCTTGATGCGACCAATCTCGAACGCAATCTCTATCTTTTGTTACAGGTTGCTGAGTATCAGATCCCTGTTATCGCCTCTGCAAATATTTCAGATGAAGCCGAAAAACAGGGTCTGGTGATCGATTACCCGAAACTGGCCTCGATTCTTGGGGTGGAGGTTATACCAACGGTAGCAACCGAAGGGAAGAATATTAAGACAATTGTTTCCTCAGCCCTGCAGGATGCAAAGGTAATAACAGCAGAAGTCATGTATGACCGGCATATCGAAGCCGGCGTGCGTAGTCTGGTTAAACTTGAAGGAAGTTCCCGTCTTGATGCTCTGAATGCTTTGGAAGGGATTGGGAGTAATAATACGCTTCTTGCCTCAGCAGCGACTATTGCTGAGGATATTGAAGGGCAGCACCGGATGACGGTCCACCAGATG
>CAZBGM010000104.1:0-4272 GCA_964491505.1 uncultured Methanomicrobiaceae archaeon
TTGCGTTGGTGTTTGCGTTGGTGTTTGCGTTGGTGTTTGCGTTGGTGTTTGTGTTGCTGTTTGCGTTGGTGTTTGCGTTGGTGTTTGTGTTTGTGTTTGTGTTTGTGTTTGCCATTGCAATATTTCGTCTGTAGAAGCAGCTAAACTGAAATCATCAAATATACCCATACAACCAGCAGTTCCGGCTAAAATAATAAGGAGAAGCAATACTCCCATAAAAAGTCCAATTTTTTTCATAATGTATACTTAGGGAATCTAATCAATAAATATTACTACCTAAGTTTGACAGTTGGTCTATGTAGGTGTTTTATGCTCCTGAAATATCCAAAATAGACCAACTGTCAAACTTAGGTTCCGGTCCGGGTTTCCGGGCGGGTGAATACTTTTTTTGAAATTATTGTGGCGAAATGAACCGCAATGCAACTATTAGGAAATTCCTAACAGTTTAGACCAAAGAAAAGCGTGAAGTTACACGCAATCCTGACTTTTACAACCTTGATGCTAACATCTCCACCGGCTACCGTGTCAATTCAAAATGGGCAACACAGTTTCACCAGTGGCAAAAAAGCTATAGATATTTCAGATCGATCCAGCTGGTTCCTCTGGTTTTTTCATTCGGAACGTTTCAGCTCAAAAACAATTCCAGCATCACCCCCACCAAAACCCCGGCAACAGCCCCAAAAGCCCCCGCCCAGACCGCCATCTTCTTCTCAACACCCGTATGTTCAGCCTTCCATTCCTCAAGAGAACGGACCCGCACTTCAAGGTCAGCACTTGCAGCCTTCATCTCTTCCAGCGTCCGGCAGATCCATTTGAGGTGGGCCGACTGCTCCGTTAACATACGGTTTGATTCATAGAGTACCGTCCTAATATCTTCATCCATGAATAAACGATTTGTGTGAAGTAACAGATAAACCGACGGAGTATTGGACGGTTTATCACTTTCTATTGACATATAATATAGTAACCCCCGGCGGCTGCACGTTCCCCGCATGGATGACCGGTTAAACCGGCATTTGAAAGGATGTGGACGTTGATTCTGTAACGTCATCCCTTTCATCGCTGCACGCTGCCGGGGAGGAGAACAAAAAAATGGCAGCGAATTTTACGCAGACCCAGATTGTCAAGTCAGCCGAGCGGAGCAATACCGCTCCTATCGTGGACGTGACCACCTTCGGGACCGTGCTGAGTGATCTTGTCACCAGCAAACCCGGAGCAGACAGTGCAGAGATAGCAACACAATCCTATACCGTGAAGTTTAGGATCAACGACGCCGAGCTCAACAAGCTTGGAGAAGTCACCGTAAAGGTCCCGGTGACCGCCGCCTACACGCAGGCCGTCACCGAGATCGTCACCAATGGTGTCCTCGACGCCGTGGCAACCGCCTGCGGTGCCGGTTCGACCATCGAACGTGACCAGAGCGACGATGTCTTCAGTGCACGGGTGAAGCTCACCCAGACTGAGGAGAACGGTGACGAGATCTTCTACGTCACGCTTGGTCGTGAGAAGACCCGGATTACGTCGTATGAGGCCGACGCAGTCCTGACCGCTGTTGAGACCTGGGCCAATACCCAGACGGCACTGGCCTGAGAGGGCCTTCGTGCCCTTTCTTTTTGAGGTGATATTCTATGACTGAATTTACCCCGACAGCGACCGTGAAACGTGCCCTTCTGACCTTCCCGGCCCGGCTGACACTGGCCCAGCACATCGCTCTTGTAACAGAGATCCTCACCGATCCGTTCAGTTTCGGGACCGTGGAGCAGACCGAGAGTGAGTACTCGTATGTGACCAAGATGCTGGACGCCGACAGCAAAAAGACCGCAACGATGAAGATTGAGACGCCCATCGGCAGTGCCGAATCCGTTCCGTATGGCTACGTGAACCTGATCGACAACCTGGCGATCCCGGCCCCGGCATTCACGGACGCCACCGAGAGCCACGACGCGAACGACGATCTCTTCCACGCCCGGTTCAGGTGCGAGAACAGCTCCGAGTCGTTCTACCTGACGCTGGATCGCACCGAGATGGTTGTTTCCAGCTATGAGGACGACGCCGTTGTGACTGCGGTTGAGACCTGGGCGAACACAAAGACTGAACTCGGCGGCGAAGGTGGAGGCGAATAATCATGGCTGAATTTATCGTGACTTCGACAGTAAAAGTCTCGGACCGGCTCCTTTCAACACCGTTTACGACCCATGAGGCGGTCCTTGCAATTGCTGAGGAACTCGTTACGGACAATCCTTTCGAAGCGGCTGAAATTGCCATCTCACGCAGGCGGTTCACCGGCACGTATGCAATGCACGACACCGGTGTGGAGAACTGTCCGGTCTCGGTCATCAGCATCACGGACTATGACAAAAAGACCGATGACGCCTGGGCATTTGTGAAGCTGGACACAGGCTTCAGGGATTCGGTCGGTTTCGACGAGCTGACGGACGCCGAGGCAGGTTATCCGAACGCCACCTCCGCGAGTGTGACGGTGAAGGTCAAAAACGACAATGAGACGTTCTACGTGGCGTTTACGAACGAGAAAGTCCGGGTCTATTCCTATGAAGATGATGGTGTTGTGACGGCACTGGAGACCTGGGCGGATGGGAAGCCGGTGCTGGGGTGAGTGCTCAGACATTCATCTCCCATTTTCCCCCCATTTCCAAACCCTCAAATACCCATCCAACTGATATACCACAATGAAACGTAATCTCACATTCCCGGCCATCCTGCTCGCTCTTGCCCTCGCCGGCCTGCTAATCGCTTCCGGCTGCACCGGCACCAGTGATCAGGCACAAACGCCGGTAGCAACACCCATCCCGACAGCAGAAGAAACCGCTCAGGCTACGGCGACACCAACGCAGCCCGCCAACACCTTCTCAGGCACCGGGAACGACAGCATCACAACCGAACTCCCGGCCGGGGTTTATACCATGACCATAACTCAGGCCACCGCCGAAATGTCACAGATCACTGTTGAGACAGAAACGAGCGCCATCTACGTACAGGGCAGATATTCTGACGCTGTTGCAGATGCAGCACAGACCGCTGACGGCTGGGTCTGGTCCTACGCCCTCCAGACCGACGAAAAGCCGACCCTGTCAGTGAACACAACAGGCGACTGGCAGGCAGCCTTTGCCTTCCCACAGCAGATCAATGGCATCCCGCCACAGAGATTTTCAGGCACCGGCAACGCAGCCACCCCCTTCTTCATGATAAACGAAGGCAACATCTCCTTTGCAATTGACGCCACGAACAACACCGCCGTCGAAATCCACCTGATGAACTACGAAGGCGACCCTATCATGGACAAAACGAACGTCTATGAAGAACCTCTTGCCTTCCACATGGGCGAATATCATAATACCGTCGTCGTGCCGCTTACTGTCTCAGACAACTATCTCATAAACGTCATCTGCGATGGTGACTGGTCTGTTGTCGTCACCGACGACCGGGCGTAAGGTGCTGATAACGAGCACACGAAACCACATCATTTCCCTCCTTTTTTAACGAACTGCTCAAAATTGCCGGGTTTTCTGAATCCAAAAAAACCACAAGACAGATATCCTCAGGCGTAACCACTTAACCTATGGAGAAACTGCGCCCGGTCTCGATATTCTTTGCCCGTTTTGGGTGGGTCATCATCGGTGCACTCTCGGCATTCGCCGTAGGAATCTCCATCTATGCGCTGATACACGGCATCACCACCGTCTTTCCGCACGTCTACTATATTCCCATCCTCGCTGCATCCTACTATTACAAAAGAAAGGGATTCTACTTTTCAGTCCTCCTTTCCGCAATCTATGTTCTGCTGGTCGTTCTTCTCTATCCAGCGACGGACGCGATTTTTGCCGCAGCATTGCGGGCGGTTATCTTCATTGCCATCGCCGGAATCATCGCCTATCTCGCTGAAACCCTCCGACACGAAGAACAGATCTACCGCACCATCTTCCACTCCAACCGGACCGGCATGGTAGTCGCTGACGATGCGGGCGCCATCATCCAGATCAACCCGGAACTGGAAAACATCAGTGGCTACACTACCGAAGAGGCAGAGGCCAGTCTGAATCTCTCAGATCTGCTTGGTGAGCAGACCTTCGAATGGATTGTCAGTTCATGCCCGGAATATGCAGCAGACGTGAGAACAGAGGATTTTTGTGTCTTTAACGCATCCCTCACATCCAAATCCGACGAGCAGGTACCAGTCATCTTCTCCTGTTCCCGGATTCCGGATACGAACAATCTGGTTCTCTCCATAACTGACATCAGTGAGTTAATGGAAGT
>CAZBGM010000105.1:0-4239 GCA_964491505.1 uncultured Methanomicrobiaceae archaeon
CACAATCCAAATTATAATTTTTTAAATCTAAATCTTGGGATATTAAACTCTGTAAATATATACCAAATCTAAAAACAATAGCTCTCTCTGATACATGACTTCCCAAATCATCTTCAGGTCTATTCATTATTAAATATTTATCACTATCATATAGCTCAGATAACGCCTTGTTAATTATATTTACAAGTATTTCCCTATCTAATTCCATCAATATCAAACCTCAAACCCAATACTTTTCAACTTCCTACGGATCTCTCCCCCGGCCTTTTAATCTCGCAAAAAGCCCCGATTACTCCCCTGCCAGCCGCTCCATCTTCTCTCCAAACGGTTCACCGCCATCTTCAACCAAGGCGTAAACAGAATGCTCCGTCAGCACATCCCAATCAATTTTCTGAGATTCCATTAAACGTCATATCCTTCCACGAGTTGTATATGCAATTCCTCATCTGCCAATCACAAAAAGGTTCAGCCCTTTCTGTTGTCATAATTGTGTTGTCCTCTCTCATAAGGTGCAAAATTTTCTGAAAACTAATCTTTACCGCATCTACTGATGTTTTGAAGGGATTCGCATCACGTTCAGGTTCTATCACAGAAAAAACCATAGGACAATTAATTCTCATCCAAAACCTCCCAGTGCCCTGTTTTTCTCCCGCCAACGCGGGCAATCTTTCCCTCTTCTTTTAGTTTTGAAAGATTTCGTTCAACGGTGCGGGTTGTGACCTCTAACTCGTGAGCAATATCATCAATAGTCAGATCAGGATTCATTAGTAATAACTGAAGTATGCTGAATTCAGTCTTTTCCGACATCTTTTCCGACGTCTTTTCCGACATCTTTTCCGAACCGGGAACTTCAGTAGTCACTTCTGCTACCTTCTCATTAGTCTCCGTAGTCTCATTAGTCTCCTTCTCTAACAGATCCAAAACATCAGGATTAACCGGAAGAGTGATCCTCAAAAAATGCTCAGTGAATCGGAAACAACTTTTCGGATATACTTTCAGAATACGTGGCAGGCCAGAACCTAACTGCTCAACCATACCAAGATCCTTAAAAATGCGCATCAGTTCCTTATTTCTCGGATTGGAATAACCCTCAAAAAACTCATCCTCGTTCAGACCGAGAATAATTCCCCCGGAAGATGTAATCTCCAGACGATCATCAAAGATTTCAAACTTCGACGGCACCTCATTTGAGTAATCATTGTGAATCAGTGCATTGATAACAGCCTCACGTAACGACACAGAATCCCATAAACGTTTACTTATGCGTTCTTTGTACGTGATACGGGTGGCTGTGGGGTTCTCTAAATCAAGCTTATCAAGAACACGTTTTGCAGCCTTAACAAGAGAACAATAGCCATACTCATTATTCTCAATAAGATCCGCCCTGTCAACCCCGGCATATTTTGCAACCTTAACGGAGTTCCCATTGCTGTCTGCAAGAAGATAACCAGCATAATTATACTCACCGGAGTCTGTCAGAAGCTCAAGATTTGCCGCAAATTTATCTCCCAAATCAAAGCCAGCCTCATTATAATATATCTTCAACTGCTCGAAGGTAAGATCCTGACGTGGAGATTTTATCTTTCCAATAAAGTTTCGAATTCGGCCGGAGAACAATTCTTCAATCTTTCTCCTGGGCATTGGTTCAGAAGCAGAACCAACACGGACAAAACAGCCTTTATCCGTCATACCATACTTCCTCAGATAATATGGTTTTTCAGAACCACTCGCAATAGTAATCCTGATAACATCCTTATTCTCCCGGACCTCATGAATAACATCAAAGAGTCCCATAACCGATGGCCGAATATTATTCTTCAGTCGGTCTTTCACTTTAAGCTGGACATCATCAGCATCAAAAATCCCATAAACTGCACCGGAATCTTCAATCCCGATATAGATAATGCCACCTTCACGGGCGTTTAGAAAAGCAACAGCCTCCTTTTCAAGACTGCCGTTTAACTGACGTTTGTACTCAATACGGTTTGACTCACTCATATCTGCCTCAACCTATCCAGACATAACATCCGGGCACTTTGATTCTTCACCGCTAACTCCCTCAGGTATCTGGGTAATTATGCCGACACTGTCGGCACTTTCCTGACGAGAATCTGATAAAACCAAAGGTGGTCGTAAAAATGGCTCAGGATTACTTGCCAAAACCTAATGCCCCCAGATTCGTCCTGATATCGCCTTCCAGTCTTTCGGACTCCGCAAACTGTCCTTCCAGTTCCTTCGTAAGCCGGTCCATCTTCTCCACGAACGGTTCACCGTCATCCTCCACTGGGGGAGCACCCACATATCGCCCCGGCGTGAGCACAAAGTCATGACCTCTGATCTCCTCAAGCGTAGCAGATTTACAGAACCCGGCAATATCCTCATATGTGCCATCGTCATCTCCCCGCCAGGCATGATAGGTGTCAGCAATCAGCCGGACGTCTTCGTCTGTAAGCTCCTTATGGGTCCGGTCAGCCATCACGCCCATCTTCCGGGCGTCGATAAAGAGAATCTCGCCTTCACGACCACGACGGCCATTCTTCGCCTTACTCCGGGTCACAAACCAGAGACAGGCCGGGATCTGCGTCGAATAGAACAACTGACCCGGCAGGGCAATCATGCAGTCCACCATATCAGCCTCAACAAGAGTCTTTCTGATAGTGCCTTCCCCGGATGTATTCGAGGACATGCTGCCGTTTGCCAGCACAAAACCTGCCGTGCCGGTCGGATTTAAGTGGTGGATGAAATGCTGGACCCATGCATAGTTCGCGTTATTCTTTGGTGGCAGACCATAGGCCCACCGGGGATCTCCTTTCAGCTGTTCCTGCCCCCAGGCCTTCATATTGAACGGAGGATTCGCGATGATAAAATCAGCTTTCAGGTCAGGATGTAAATCATGGAAGAAACTATCCGCCGCCATCCGACCGAGATTTCCGTCAATCCCTCTGATGGCGAGATTCATCATCGCAAGACGCCAGGTCGTCGGGTTCGATTCCTGCCCGTAGATGCTGATATCGTCAATCCGGCCCTGATGCTCCTCAACAAACCGCTCGGACTGCACAAACATTCCGCCGGACCCACAACAGGGATCATACACACGGCCCTTATACGGGGACAGCATCGCAACCAGTACCTTTACGACGCTCTGCGGAGTGTAGAACTGACCACCTTTCTTCCCCTCCGCACTTGCAAACTGTGAGAG
Source organism: uncultured Methanomicrobiaceae archaeon (assembly GCA_964491505.1). Classification (GTDB taxonomy): domain Archaea; phylum Halobacteriota; class Methanomicrobia; order Methanomicrobiales; family Methanomicrobiaceae; genus CAZBGM01. Next base: position 3,200 of record CAZBGM010000105.1, read on the forward strand.
AAAATATTCATACACCCGACCCAGTACATCCTTTGATTTGCTCTGTTTATCGCCGAGGGCAATACTGCCAACCAGATCAATCAGTTCACCAAGTTTACGTTTGTCAAGGCTTGCACGGGCATAGTCCTTCTGCAAAACGCCTTTGAGCGAGGGGTTCTCACGCTCAATATCCATCATTGCATCGTCGATAATCTTTCCGATCTCAGGATTCTTGGCGTTGTCCTGAAATTTCGACCACCGGGCACTCTTTGGCACCCAGAAGACATGTTCCGCTTTATACTCGTCCGGATCTTCCGGGTCGGCTCCTTCGGCTTCTGCCGCTACCAGCCGGATGTGCATCTCCTCAAAAGAATCAGAAATATACTTCAGAAAAATAAGACCCAGGACCACATGCTTGTATTCAGCTGCATCCATATTCGACCGCAGGGAATCAGCAGCATCCCAGAGTTTTGATTCAAATCCCAGCGCCGCCCCGTTCTTGTTTGATGTTATTCCTGCCATCTACTATTGCACCATAAGCTATTGTGTGAATGATTAGAGTCAGGAAGCATTAGTCTTGTGAAATGGGTTTTCTATATCAAATCACTACGCTGTCCTGAATAATTAGAATTCAATCGGGAATGAACCAGGGTCTCAGGAAATTGTAGAAAGTCTTAGTAAAAACTGTTCGGTTGCATCTTCTGCCTCTTTTACACTTTTTGTTTTCCTCCCCACAGACAGCGCACACCAACCTCTCAAACTCCTCCGTTCCGGTTATGGAGAACACCTTAATCCACAATTTAAAATCCACAAAAAAGAACACAAATCCCCCAAAAAACCTTACAAATCCTCCAAAAAAGCCACATAAATCCCATTCGTTTACTTTCACACCGCACGGCCTACCGTTATATGCCCGATCCGCAAACCCATTTTAGATGATAGAACAGTATCTAAACAGCGATTTCACGGTTTTTAAAAACACCGAAGTTTTCAAAGAAACATATATCATACAGGATATCCGGTTCCGTGACGACCAGATCAAAGAACTTGCCCTCACCCTC
>CAZBGM010000106.1:0-4231 GCA_964491505.1 uncultured Methanomicrobiaceae archaeon
TCCGCCGGTTCAAAAACCTCCCAGAGAAGAGCCATCGCTTTCGGGTTCCCGTCCCGGAAAACAGCTCTTGGATAGGCATTTTCAACCTCAGCCCGTCCTTCATTCACCTGCTTTACCAGCATATACAGGCCAAGCAGAATATCCTCCGGCTCGAAACCCCCAACCACCTGCGGAACCGGGAACTGTTCGTACTCCGCAAAGCCCGCAACCACACACACATGGCCGGGGAGCAAAAAACCGTCCAGTTTGGCCTCGCCCTGTTCCAGCAGATACTGCATCGCCGGTGGCACAAAGCGGTGACAGTTCAGGATAGAAAAATTATCCGGCGGGTTTGTAAGAAGCGTTGCGGCCACCGACGGCGCTGTCGTCTCAAATCCGACAGAGATAAAGACGACCTCCTTGTCAGTCCCCTTTGCAATCTCAACTGCCTTGTGAATGCCCTGCACCACTCTGACGTCAGCATCATAGGATTCCAGCGACCCACGGGTTCCCGGCACCCGCACCAGATCGCCATAGGTTGCGATAATGCATCCCTTATCGGCGAGGTCCAGAGCAGCGTCGATCTCTCCCTGCGGCGTAATGCAGACAGGACAACCGGGCCCCATAACAATTTTCAGGCCCTCAGGCAGCACGCTGCGAAGACCGCTCTTCGCTATCGCCGCCTCGTGAGTCCCGCAGATATGCATAAACGTATACTGACGATCAACAATCTCATCGAGTGCCTGCTTTATCTCTCTGCCAACAGTCATGATACTTATTTCACCCTCGTAATCAGTTATCTGCAGATGCCAGTATTAAGCTACGTATCTGTGTCTCACAAACCGGGTCCATTTTCGAAAAAGAGAAAAAAAGGGGTTACTGATCAACCGGCACAAAAAACGTTCCTCGGGGGCCTTCCTCTGAACGGATTTTTCCCTCATCCATAAAACTCCCGATATATTTACTGACTTCGTGGGCATGCAGACCAAGCACCCGTGAGAGATCGTCAATGGTGCAGGGACGCCGGGCAATCGTCGCCAGAATCTCACCTGCGGTTTCAGCCTGTGGCCCGGTATATTTCCGTCCGGCAAGCGCCCGCCCACAGATTGTAACATTCGGGTATTCGAGGCCGGCGACCACAGCCTCAAGCGACTCCTGCGAAGCAGGGCGTACCCACCCACAGGTACCCGGACGGTCGAGTGTATTCAGCTGAACTTTATCAGGAGCAATCGCCGCCACTGCGTCGCGCAGACGGGCAATCTCCTCTGGAGTGTCGTTGGTGTCCGGCACAATAAAGATCTCAAGCCAGATTTCACCTTTATATTCTGCCCGAAGATCAACAAGCCCCTGAATAATGGTATCGGGGTCCAGGTCCGGGTGTGGGCGGCAGACGGCGCCAAATAATTCAGGAGACGCCGCATCAAGCGAGGGAATAATGCAGTCAATGCTGGAAACATCCCGCCGGAGGTCCGGGTCAGAGAAGAGCGTGCCGTTTGTAATCAGAACCGTCCGGTATTCGGGGAAGTGCTCTTTGACGTGCCGGGCGATTCTTCCCAGACCGGAATGAAGCGTTGGTTCGCCTGAGCCGGAAAACGTTACCACGTCAAGGACCGGATGCTCTGAGAGAACACGATCAATCTCAGAAATAACCGCATCCGTTGGCACATACTCCTTCCGGGTAACAGTAAGATTCGTCGTCTCACCGGATTCGCAATAGACGCAGTTCAGCGAGCAGGTTTTATGGGGAACCAGATCGATACCAAGCGACATCCCAAGACGCCGTGATGGGACCGGTCCGAAAATATACTGATGTTGCATAATCAGTAACAGATGTTGTCGCCATCCACCTTGGTCGTTTGCCCGGACGGGGGCGACGTGAAACGACAGTATTTATTGTGCCGGAAAGCACAATGCCTGTATGCAGTTTGAGTTTGGAATATCGACCCATTGCCTGAGCAGCACGCCCCTTCCTGAAGCGCTTGAGATGCTGGCGCCGCTCACCGACGTTGTTGAGGTAATGGATGACGGTATGCACTATCTTGAGAATGTCGAACCGCTCCTCTCCTTTGAGTTTGAGTATTTTCTCCACGCACCGTCACGGGGCGTCAACCTTGCGAGTCAGCTCGAACCTATCCGGAAAGCAAGTGTTGAAGTCACCCAGGAATGTTTTGAGATTGCCGGAGAAGTTGGGGCAACGGTCATCGTCCACCCCGGTTATTATGCCTGGGAAGCGGAAAGAACGCAGGCAGAAAATCGTTTTGCCACCTCACTTGAGGAACTAAGAATCACCGCAGAAGAATTGCAGACTGATTTCTTCATCGAAAATATGGGGAACTGGCCGCATTTCTTCCTGAAATGTCCGGACGAACTCCCTCTCATTGACGACCAGGGGTTTGTGCTTGATGTGGGGCATGCAAACCTGAATGGATGCCTTGATGAATTTCTGACTGTGCCAATTGACCATTTCCATCTGCACGATAATATGGGAATTGAAGATACTCACAGCGCCATTGGTGAAGGAATAATCGACTTTGGCCCGGTGCTGGAAGCTATGGAAAGAAACGACGCGATGCCTATCATTGAGGTTGATTCGCTGCCGGGCGTGATGAAAAGTATCGAGGCGCTCAAAACGATGAAATCAGCCTGAAATCCCTATTTTCAGGAAGTAGTTTCAATATTTTTTTATAGACTGAAGCAGACCATAGTATGCATCTCACGCCTTCGTGGCATAGCGGTATTGCGATACCTTGGTAAGGTATAGGTCCCGGGTTCAATTCCCGGCGAAGGCTTGATTAACGTCCTTATGCGTTCCCTTTTTTTGTTTTTACCCTCTTAAATGGGTTGTTCTATAAACAGTTAGTAAGTCAGATTTTATTAAATTTTTCTCAATTGTGTTATACCCAATTGAAAAATTAGGTGAGCGACGTTCAACTTACTTTCTGATATTATTAAAACCAAAAATTTAATAGTACACATACTTAATTTACAATTAATAAGGGACAACAGAAAAAGTTGACATCCGCACTTAATTTTCCATATCTGCTGAGAGAAATTCAAAGCTGATAGGGCTGCCTCTTATCAGAAACCGTTGAAAGTAAGTTATTACATTGAGGAATTAATATGGATTCATCAGAACAATTAAGATCGTTTATTGCACGAATTCCAAAATTAACTGAAAGTATTAGTACTGAAGAGGCAACGAAAACAGCTCTAATTTTGCCGTTCTTAAATATATTGGGATATAATATATTTGATCCAACGGAAGTTATTCCTGAATTTACAGCCGATCATGGAACTAAAAAAGGGGAAAAGGTTGACTATGCAATCATTTTGAATGGTCAACCCATGATATTGATTGAATGTAAATCGGTGGAGGCTGAATTAAACAATAAACAGGCATCTCAATTATTTAGATATTATAGTGTAACAGATGCAAAAGTCGGGATTCTTACCAATGGAATAATCTACAGATTCTTTTCAGATTTGGTCTCACCTAATAAAATGGACGATAAACCATTTCTTGAAGTTGACTTACTCAACCTGAAAGAAAAGGATCTTCGGGAAATTAAAAGATTTACAAAAGATGTATTTGACCCAGACGATCTGACGTCAACTGCAATTACTTTGAAATATACTAACGAAACAATGCAAATTCTTCAGGAAGAAATGAATAATCCTTCAGACGAATTTGTGAAATTTTTTGCTCGACAAGTCTATGATGGTCCAATAAAGAAAAACGTTCTCGATAAATTTAGAATAATTGTCAAAGAAGCAAGAGCACAATTTATCAATGAAAAAATAAACAGCCGTTTGAAAATGGCTATGACTGGTCCAAAAACTGAGGGGCCGGACTCAAATGGTGAACCTAAAGATAATAGTGGAATAATCACGACTGTTGAAGAAATGGAAGCATTCTATATTGTTAGGGCCATCCTGAGAAATGTTGTTGATTCAAACCGTGTTACTATGAGGGACACCAAAAGTTATTGTGGCATATTATTAGATGATAACAACAGAAAACCGATCTGTAGATTATATTTTAACACATCAAAAAAACATTTCTCGATAATTGATGAAAATAAAAAAGAGCAAAAATCTCAAATAACTGACCTCTCTAAAATATATGATTTTGCCGAAGATTTACGAAAAAAGATAGAATATTATGATAAATAAAAATATACTAAATTCAAATGTTTGAAAAAGATGTATAAATTCCGGCGAAGGCTTGATTTTTCATTTTCTACAATTTTTT
>CAZBGM010000107.1:0-4134 GCA_964491505.1 uncultured Methanomicrobiaceae archaeon
AATCGCAGCAAAAACCTCCTCCCACGTCGTTCCGGTGTACGCAACATCTTTGAGGACTGCAACAATTTTGTCATTCTCTATCCCTATCCGGAAGTTCCCACAGGGGTCATACGTAAGATCTGCCGTCTCCTCCGCCGGTGCTGCGACCCCGTCGTATTGTAACGGAGGTTCACGCCGTCGCCGTTTCTCCTTAATACAGAACAAATCAAGCCCGAGATCCTTCGGATACGGCCGGCCTTCCATGAGCGCCATCATCTCAGTCGAGGCACGAATTTCACGCACCGAACCCCGGGTCTTATCGGAATGCTCGCTCGTAAAGATCACCGAGGCACCTACCTCATACGCCATCCCGGCAAGCAGGGCATTGACGCCGACTGAATCAGCATCCAGAAGCTCAGTCACATTTCCCGCACCAAAAAAGAGCGGGACACCGGTCTCTTCAAACCCGGCAAGGGAAGAGACAAGACCGGACCCCACCGGCTGAAGCAGTGGGTCGGCGATACAGTTTGCAATCCCTACCACTTTCGCTGCCGCCAGATTTTCTTCGAGAGTCTGCTCATGTGGCACAATAACCGCCGCACATCCCGCTGCAGCGACCTCCTCACCGACCAAAGGAATATTGTCCTCATGCAGCGAGAGCACCAGATCCACAAAGGGAAGCGCCGCCCGGATGAGTCCCGATTCCTGAGTATCCACCGACAGCACGCAGTCGAGTCCTTTGAGTGCTGAGAACACCCGCGTTACATCCTTAGGTGTGGCATCAAACCCGAATCCCAGATCCAGAATATCAGCACCCTCCTCCAGATAGATCTGAGCAATCTCCAGCAAGTTCTCCCGCCGGTGGGCATCCATAATCTCAGCGAGCACTTTCATCCGTGAGCTGCCGCCAATCTTACAATCCTTCAGCAAAAACGCGCTTTTTGCCTCTGCTTCCTGCTTTGCAACCTGACCGGTGGCCTGCTCCCGGCGTTCAAGGGCAATCAATTCATCGGCAGGAATCGTCCGGGAAAGTGATATTGTTCCCAGAAGCGGGAGAATCAGGGGCAGATCTGCCGCATGACAGGGACCGCGATAGACCGGCACACCCGTCGCTGTTTCCACCGGACTGAAATCAGCGGTGCACATCCCGGAGACCAGCACCAGATCATACGCAGACGTGCCGGATTCTATCAGGCGAATCAGCTGACCCACCGTCAAAAATGAGGCAACCTTACCCGTCACCACCACATCAGCATCGAAACCTGCCGCTGCCGCTCGGACAATCTCTTCGGTCTGGACCCCGGTTGGAAGAAGAATGTGCATAGACCTTCTGTTTATTATTCTCGCAGGAGGAACATTTAACTGATTGTCAATCATGCTTCGCTGTGACCTGCACATCCACTCCAATTACTCTCACGACGGCGAGTCTTCGGTCGAGGAGATCCTGCACATGGCCGAAGAACGGGGTCTTGATGCCATAGCCATCACCGACCACGACACCGTTGAGGGAAACCGCTACGCCCAGACCCTTGATTCACCGGTTCTCGTTATTCCGGCGGTTGAGGTATCCACAACACAGGGCCACCTCCTCGTACTTGGCAGCAGCGAACCATTTGACGCAGACGAAGATATCTACCAGACCATTGCCGAGGCACGGCACCGTGGGGCGATTACGATTCTCCCCCATCCCTTCCATCTCTGGCGTCACGGCGCCGGCATCAGTGATTCCACGACAGTTGCAGCGGTGGACGCAGTCGAATCCTATAATAGCCGGCACCTAGCAGGCCGGGCAAACAGCAAGGCAAAGCGTTACGCCGAAAAATACCATAAACCCTGCGTTGCCGGAAGCGATGCCCATGTGGCAACCTATGTGGGATACGGGGTCACGCTCATCGACGCCGAAAAGAACGTTGACGCCATCCTGCAGGCGATTCGCGAAGGGAAAACAACGCCTACCGGGCAGATGACCCCCCTTTCCACCTACACCCGCCAGTCAATGGGCGGTGTGAAGCGGCGGATTGCACGGAGAATCGAAAAGCGATGAGACTTGCCTTCAGGCTTGCCTACCTTGGCACCTTTTTTTCCGGCCTGCAATACCAGCCTGATAAACGAACGGTTGAGGGCGATTTCTGCCAGTCCTGCAAGAATATCGGACTTTTTTCTGACAAAAAGGAGGCACATGTACAGTTTGCCGGGCGAACCGACCGGGGTGTCTCGGCACAGGGACAGGTTGTTGCCTTCAACACTGCACAACCCGAACGAGCCATCAAATCACTCAACAAAGCTCTGCCTCCAGAAATATGGTGCACTGGCTATGCCACTGTCCCGGAGGAGTTCAATCCCCGCTATACTACTTCAATGCGAACCTATCGCTATTTTCTATGTGACACGCGCCTCGATATTGACGCCATGGCGAAGGCCGCATCTTATTTTGTCGGTGACCACGATTTTACCCGGCTCGCCCGCATCGACCACCGCAGTCCCCGGCGCACCGTTTCTCATGCAGTTATTCTTGACGAGCTGACCGGTCCGGTTTTTGAGATTTCAGGGCAGAGTTTTCTCTGGCACATGGTCCGCTGCATGGCAACCGCTCTCGTGCAGGTCGGGCGGGGCGAGATGGAGCCCGCTGCTATTGAAACACTGCTTCAGGGTCCGCCCGGTCACCGTCTGATTGCCGCTCCTGCCGAGGGACTCATCTTCTGGGACGCCGACTGCGGCATTACCCTTGAGCCGATGGACCACGGGAACCACGAGGCGTTTCGGGAAGAACAGCGCTGCCACCATGCCCGCATGCAACAGGTGATGACGGCGTTACAAAACGATTTTTGACGTGATATCACAACAAACGCCACCACAAAACCCTTTCCTTCGAAGAATTTTCTTCAACAGATCAAATAAACATTCGGAGAAAACGACAGAAAACAAAACATCATATTAAATCATGACAAATTATCCCTGAGGTTAATAACGTGGCACAGATTCCTGATGAGGAATATCTCTGTAAAACAACAACCGCATGCGCCGGGTGTCCGTCATCACTCTGCCTGCGGTATGTCACCAAGGCAGCAGGACATGACACCGTTTTTGTCATTCCGGCGTGCTGCTCCAGTGTTATTCAGGGAGTTTTCCCGACAACGGCGTTCAATTTCCCGGTTTATAATGTCGCCTTCGCATCAGCGGCGGCGGTCGCCTCCGGTATGAGTGAGGCCTTCCGCGAGATGGGCAAAGAGACCAACGTCATCTGTTACGCAGGCGATGGTGGAACGGTTGATATCGGCATTCAGGCTCTTTCCGGAGCCTTAGAACGTGGAACAGACTTTTTGTATATCTGCTATGATAACGAGGCCTACTCGAATACCGGCATGCAGCGGTCCGGCTCAACGCCCTTAGGGGCACGCACCACCACGACCCCTGCCGGAAAACCAGACTTCAAAAAGGATATCGACGCCATCGTGGCAGCCCACAATCCGGTCTATCAGGCAACGGCCTGTGTTTCCTACCCGCAGGATCTCTTCAATAAAGTCCAGAAAGCGCTTACCATACCCGGTCCGAAGTTCATGCACGTACTCGCCCCCTGCCCGCCCGGCTGGCGCTTTGGGTCAGACGAGACCATCGAGATGGGACGGCGTGCGGTGAAATCAGGCATGTGGGTGCTCTGGGAACGTGCAAACGGTGAATTTGCCGTGACCGGCGCATCAAAAGCGGCCATGAAGAAAAGAATCCCGGTGGCGGAGTACATCGCCGGTCAGGGGCGGTTTTCAACGATCACTGAGGAACAAATAAAAGAGCTTCAGCAGCAGGTCGATATGGCTATGGAGAAATTTCAGAAGGAGATGGATGGTATATGCTGACCGTCGGCACCGGAAACAAGGCCATTGCATCTGCGGTGCGTGACGCAAAACCCGCCGTGGTTGCAGCCTATCCGATTACCCCCCAGACCGAGATTGTTGAGGAGATCGCAAACTACGTCTCCACCGGAGCCCTGAAGAGCCGGTATATCCCGGTAGAATCAGAACACTCCTCCATGGCCGCCTGCTTAGGCGCTGCTGCCACCGGGGTGCGGACCTTTACCGCAACCAGTTCACACGGCCTTGTTTATATGTGTGAAATGCTCCACATGGTCGCCGGCGCCCGCCTCCCGATCGTGATGGCAAA
>CAZBGM010000108.1:0-4103 GCA_964491505.1 uncultured Methanomicrobiaceae archaeon
CAAAAATGACAAAAATCAACTCAGAATCGGCAACAATCTACGACGACGAGGCAAAGAAAACAGGCTGGCTTGGCCCGCAGGTGATCTTCGGGCTGACCTTTGAATATACCAGACCCGGCCAGACCGTCCTGGATCTCGGCATCGGCACCGGACTGTGTGCAGGCCTCTTTTACAAAGCCGGCCTGAGCGTGATAGGTATGGACTATTCTGATGAAATGATAGCAGTCTGCAGGAAAAAAGGCTGTGCCATCAGTCTGCTCTCCCACGACCTGACCCGTGCCCCGTACCCGATTCCGGATGGTTCTGTCGATCATGCAGTCAGTTCCGGAGTATTCCCCTTTATTGCAGATTTAGATGTTGTATTTGCTGAAACAGAGCGGGTTCTGCGCCGGGACGGGATGTTTTCTTTTACCATCGCTGACCGCTCATCACAGGAGACACCGGAACTGACTATCGGTCCGGAAAACACAGGTATTGACAGAAGCGTTACAATGTACCGGCAGAGTGAAGAACAGGTGGTACAATTGCTCACACAACACGGATTTGAGCTGACTGACAGTCTGAGATTTACTGCGTATATGAGTCCGGAACGAAACGAACGGGTTCCGATACGGGCATATCTGACGCAGAAGCGTTGCTAAAAGGTGGGGGTAGAGTGAATAAAGGAAGGAAGGGGTGAGAAAACCCATTACGCTTTTTTGCTAAATAGCTCAATCCTCAAGTCAGTTCGATTCTCAGATTCGGTATTCTAAAAAATTATTCTATCCAACAATCATCTTATTCGCCTTCACAAACAGACCAGGTGGCATGGGATAATCCAGTTCCCAGACAATACTCATCGGGCGACTCCCCTCATGGGAAATATACCGGGCAGTACCAAGGAAGATATATGGTTCTGTTCGCGATCCTATCTTCTTCTGCTCACGGACGAAAAGAAGAATTTTATGCCCTTTTGCCTCATGCTCAATGTATCTCTTCCCGGTTGGTGATGATTCAGATGTCGTACTCTGGGATTGCCAATGGAAAAGCCGCTCACTTATCGCATAATCCTTATACATCGTAGTCGGAGAATAGTGCTCTTCAGTCTTATTGAGAGTGATAAAGAAAACGTCCACATTCTTTTCAGAAAGATAAAGCACACCTTCACGACTTCCGTGAGTTTGCTTATTTGTAAGTGAATAATGACCTAAGGCCGCAAAGATCTGACTCCGGGTATAGGTACAGTGCAGTTCCAGCGGAATTTCAAATCCAAGATTAATATCATCCGGAACAAATTCAAGGGCTTTGTAATTATAATCAAGCAAATCCAGAACTTCATCATAGATCTGCCCGGTTTCAATAGTATCTGAAAATATCTCATGAATCGTATTTAGAGAGCCTGAATACGTCTCATCATGCAATGTAAACCAAAGCATTGTCAGCATTTTCTTCTCATATTCAGAGAGTTTTTCATAGGAGATAGCATCTGGATTCCCTAACACCAACTGACAAAACCGGAGGAAATTCGGAGCATCGACATCCATCAGCCTGAGTGCTGCATTTTTCGAAAATCCACGATTCATTTCTTCGCTATACGAGAATGTTCCAGCCTGACGTGCCAGTTCACATAAGGTGTTTCTTTGATAGAGATCGGCCGGCCGAAGTGAGTGGTAGGTTAAAAAGTTCTTCAGGCGCAACTCTTTGCCGGTTTCCCGTTTGAAATCCCGTATTTTCTGAATGATGGATTTTTTGGTAGTAATATTTGCTTTGATGTTCTCAAGAATTCTTTCCTGAGCTACTTTCTCCAGTTGAAGGTAGCACCCTTTGGGAAGATAATAGGCATTCTCCTCTACTTGCTGAACAAGCGCTTTCTGACTGGCTGAGAGCAGGGCTGACATTCGTTCTCCAAAGTGATAATTTACATGTTGTCGTCCCACAAAATCAAGAACAGTCAAACATTCTTTCCCTTCAGAAAGACGAAGTCCACGACCTAATTGTTGTAAAAATATCGTTAGGCTCTCTGTTGGTCTCAAAAAGAGGATAGTGTTGAGTTCCGGGATATCAATGCCCTCATTATAAAGGTCAACCACAAAAACGAAATGGATTTCATGGTTTACCAGACGCCGTTGCATAGTAAAACGTTCATCCCGTGAACTCTTACTGTGTAGACAGGCCGAAGGGATATTAGCCTGAATGAAGGAAGCAGCCATATATTCGGCATGTTCAACCGAAACACAAAATCCCACACCAATAATCTCGTCAATGCCTGAGGAATATTTCTGCAACGCCTGAATAATCTGCTGAACCCGTTCCTGATTTCCGGTGTATAACTTCGACATAACTACCGGATCATAGGTTCCTCGTTTCCAGGGTACGGTGTCAAGATCCACCACATCAGTAACGCCGAAATAATGGAATGGCGCAAGTAATTTCCGATTAATAGCTTCCGGCAGCCGTATCTCCGCAGAGATTACGCCATTAAAATACGTCAGGATGTCAAGATTATCCATTCGTTCCGGCGTTGCTGTCAGCCCAAGAAGGATTTTAGGTGTGAACTTTGACAATAGTGTCTGATAGGAAGGGGCAGCGGCATGATGAAACTCATCAATTATTATAATATCGTAATAGTCAGGAGGTATCTTATCAGCCAGTGATTTACTGTTAAAACTCTGTATAGAGACAAACAATTGATCTATCCTATCAGCTGTTGTCCCGCCGACCATGATGTTGCCAAAATTTTGATCTCTGAGAACCCCACGAAAAACCTGAAGACTTTGCTTTAAAATCTCTTCGCGGTGAGCAACAAAAAGCAGTCGTGGATACTTCCCGGCTTTTCTGACGAGAGATTTGTAATCAAATGCGGATATTACGGTCTTACCGGTTCCAGTTGCTGCTACAATAAGATTTTTGTAATTATTATGTAATTTTCGTTCGGCTTCTAATCGTTCAAGGATCTCTTTTTGAAAATAATATGGCTGAATGTCAAAGACAGGCAAAATGGTATCATCCGTACGCCGTTCTTTTGAGAGTACCGTTTTTAATTGCTCTTTATTCTCAGGTGTTATCGTGACAAATTCCGGATCATTCCAGTATGTTTCAAAGGTGGCGTCAATCTTTTTCAGAATATCTGGCGAATCCTGTTCTGTTATTTTCACGTTCCATTCCAACCCGCTCGTTATTGCAGGATTCGATAGATTGGATGATCCAATGTATGCCGTTGAAAAACCGTTGTTTCTAAGGAAATGATACGTTTTCGCATGGAGCCGGGTTCGTTTCGTGTCATAAGAGATCTTAACGGTTGTATTCGGAAGATCTGCAAGAACTTCAATTGCCTTGAAGTCAGTAGCACCGGTATAAGAAGTTGAAATTACCCGTAAATTTCCATGTTTCACAAACTCCCTTAGATCCTCAAGGATGAGTCGTATTCCACTCCATTTTATGAAGGATATGAGAAGATCAATACGATTTGAAGATTGAATTTCACGTCTTAGCTCATCTCCGAGTCCGGGTTCCTGTGGCGATCCAGTAAAGAGACTACTCTTAGCAATTGAGGTTTCATGTCGGGGTAAAGTTTGCAAATCGAGAGCCAGAACGCTCCCGTTTTTATTTTCAATAAGTGAAAGAAGTATTTCAGCTTCTTTCGTAATCCGGCAGTTTTCGATAGCTGGATTCGCTGTTGTTTCAGCAAGATGATTGATGATACTGTTGCAGATCAGAATCTGTTTCTCAAGAGAATGGTGCTTTTCTTCAGATGCCTGAAGGATATTTCGAATAATTTTAGAGAGATAATGTGTTAGAATCGCTTCTGGATCGTAGTGAGTGACGCTATCTTTGGTGATTACACTTCCAGCTGCAAGAGCAGAGAGTTTTATGAGAAGATACTCGTTTATCACCTGCTCATAAATACCGGAATGCAATTCCATATGTTCTCTTTGCCTGGTTCAACGAAAAGGTTGACGGACGTAACCCTTCAGTAATGCTTCAACCCCAAACCCCACCATGTCGGCGGGCTTATTCTAAGCGTCCTCAGCCATGCCTTGTACATGAAAGGCAATTAGAAAAATCACTTTAACCCAAGATAGGTTCATATGACCCTCTATTCTTTTAGCATGCATCTTTATCGA
>CAZBGM010000109.1:0-4102 GCA_964491505.1 uncultured Methanomicrobiaceae archaeon
ATCTCATGGGTGCCGTAAAGGATCTCGAGGCAGAGATCGGACGACAGCGCTATACGTTCAATAATCTTTCACAGCAGTTCAACACGATGCTGGAGACGATTCCGTCGAATATTATTGGCAATATGATACATATGAAGAAGCTTGACTATCTTGAGTTTGAGGACGAGCATCTGGAAGAAGCCCCTGAGATCTCGTTCTGAACGGATATAAGAAATGGAAGAAAAGACTCAGATTGTCGTTCTTTTTGCGGCAACGCTGCTGCTTGCGATTGCTGCGATCGCTGGTGCATCACTTCTCTCAGGTGCCGGTTTAGCATATAGCGGAGATCTGATTGTTGACTCCTACGGGGTGGTGTGGTATGAGAACGGCACGCTGACTGAGACCTATGTCTATGACGTGCGGTCTTCCTCGTACCGGATGCTCTACCGGTTATGGGCGGCGCCTTTAATCGCCGCTGCTGGTTCGTCTGCGGCACCGGACCGGGCGCATATCGAGCTTGTGGATATGCAGACGCCGGATGGCACTATCGGGTATCTGAAATCGCACGATGGCATGGTCACGCTGTTCATGCCGGATGAGAATGGAGCATGGCAGTATGTAAGTGGGAAAGCCTATGATAACGAGGTTGGTATCTTAAATCCGGGCTATTTTGACCCGGGTCTCTACACTGTTACCTACACGTATCATTTCTATCCGCCGGTTGAATATGACGATGAGGCAGTCCATGTCAATCTCATGTTTGCGAGCGAGCATATCCCCTACAAAAATGTGCGGATTACGCTGGTTTCTGATCAGGTGACTGAGGTCTTTCCCCATCCGCCGGATTATACCGTTACCCGGACAGTTGGTGCAGTGGTTCTCACCGGTAGTTCTCCTCAGGATGAATTGATTGAGGTGGAGATGTTGCTGAGTCCTGACTCCCTCAGCGATATTTCCGGGTATCAGACTTATGTAGAAGGGGTCGAAGAAAAAACCCGATCCGCAAACAGTGGATACGGTCTGTGGTTTACCATCGCCGGAATGCTTGCGGTTCTGGCTCAGATTCTGGTTATTCTGGTGCCGTTTATCTTCCTGCTGATATATCTGAAATTCGGACGGGAGAAGGATTATACCGTGCCGGAATATCTCAGCACGATTCCGGGAACGACCCTCTCGCCGTGGCAGGTCAATCTGGTATTCAACAGGGACGCCTTTGAGTCTGATGAGAATGGATTCTATGCCACTCTTCTGGATCTGCACCGGAAGAAGAAGATTCTGATCAAAGAAAAGGAGGATCAAAAAGGCGTTTTGATAACAGTTATCGATGGCGTGAGTGATGATCCCTATGAACAGCAGGCGCTCTCGTTTCTCTCTTCCCATTCAGATGAAGACAGCGTGCTGGATACCGGCTATTTCGAGGAGGTCTCAGCCCGGGCACGTCATTCCGGCGCCGATGCAACCCTCGCGATGGCCCTGAGAGATAATCTGACGTCATTGACGACAAAAAAAGACCCACTGCTTTCAGGGAAATATGCGGAAGGCGGGAGAGAATATCTTCTTCCGTTCTTTATCGCAGGCGGTATGCTGCTTGCTATCGTCCTCGCCCTGTATCTTATTGCGCCTCAGGTCGGCAGTTCACTGATGGTCACGGGGCTCTGTGCGGTTGTCATCCTGATTCAGGCGGGAATCGCTCTGTTCTTCCCCTCAACTCTGTTTGGGCGGTGGAAAGATGATTACTATCATGAAAAGCTGGAGTGGGACGCCTTCAGACTATTCCTCTCGGATATCAGCCAGATTAAAAAATATGCCCCTGCTGACATTGAGATGTGGGGTATCTGGCTGGTGTACGGGACGGCGCTTGGTGTTGGTGATAAGGTGCAGGAGGCACTGGAAGATTTACAGGTGGATGTCCGTGAGGCCGGGTATTTCTACCCCCATTATATCTGGTTTGCAGGATTCCACACCATTAACACTTTTTCTCCCCCGGCACAGGGTAGCGCCGGCGGCGGATTCGGAGCCGGCGGCGGATTTGGCGGCGGTGGTGCGGGAGGCCGGTGATACCCGCAAATTCTCCTTTTCCTCTTTTCTGTTCTTTTCTTTTTATGACCTGCCGCTTCGGTAACACTAATATTTCCGGATTATCAATACCATAGTAGAAATGCCGTATCATTTTGCTGATCGCATGGCACATGCACCTGAGTCTTTTCTGGGGACTTTGTTTGCCGTGTCGGGCGATCTGGATATTATTTCATTTGCCGGCGGACTTCCGTCGTCAGCACTTATCGATACCGAAGGGATTGCCGAAGCAGCCCGCCTGGTCTTGGAAGAAGACGGGAGCGAGGCCCTCCAGTATACGACAACTGGTGGGTATCTGCCGCTGCGTGAATATATCGCGAAGCGGTATCGGGAACGTTATGGTCTGTCTGCAACCGCGGGTGAGATTCGTATCGTAAACGGCTCACAGCAGAATCTGGATCTTCTGGCGAAAATATTTCTCAATCCCGGTGATGGTGTCGGGCTTGAAGCGCCGGGTTATCTGGGATCGATTGAGGCGTTTTCATTATATCAGCCAACCTTCTGTCCGGTCCCCCTTACGGAGACCGGACCTGACCCGGACATTTTCGAGAAAACTCTGCGCGATACATCCTGCCGGTTCTTTTATGGCATTCCCAATTTTCAGAATCCTTCCGGAACCTCATATTCAGATGAAGCACGGCGTCATGTTGGTCTCTTTGCCCGGGAGACTGAAACTGTCTTTTATGAGGATGACGCCTTTGGTGAACTGGCTTTTAATGGCAGGGCACGCACCCCAGTAAAGAAATATGCTCAGGAGTATGGCATTATCAGTGGATCGTTCTCCAAGATTGTGGCGCCCGGTCTTCGCTGCGGATGGATCTACGCGCCCCGGGAGATCATCTCTCAGTTTGATATAGCCAAACAGTCGGCCGATCTTCATTCCAACTATCTGTCTCAGAAGATTATTCACCGCTATCTGACGACAACGGATCTGGATTCCCATCTCAGGCGGGTTGTCGGTGTTTATGAGCGAAACTGCCGGCTGATGGGTGATTTAATCGATGATATGTTTGCTGGGGAGCTCATCCACACAAATCCTGAAGGCGGGATGTTTCTCTGGGCAATGCTCCCCAATGGTATTGATGCCCGCGCTCTCTTTGAAGCGGGGATAAAGGAACAGGTCGCTATCATGCCGGGTACGCCATTCTATGTGGGAAACGCCGGGCATGATGCAATTCGGCTGAACTTCTCCAATGCCTGCGAAGAGGAGATCTCAGAAGGGATGAACCGCCTGAGAACCGCTTTTGATCGGTGCCGGTGAGCAGATGAATGGGGGAGCACCGTCAACTGCCGGGGAGATACTCTCCTGGTGCAGAAAGAACGGTATTACTCCGATACCCTGCAGACCCCACTCAAAAGCGTCGGCGGGTGTTGTCTCATCACGCGGTGTGTATGGAACGTCCCCACCTGACCGGGGGACACTCCTTCGGCTCTATGGCCGTGTAGCCTTTGGAACTAAAGTTCGGGACTCTTTTCATGTCCCCTCTCCAGAACGTCTTGATGCAATCTATTCTTTCTGGGCTTCTCCCCGGGTAGTGTCCCAAGGTCCACAGGAGATCAGTATCTCGATTGATATGAATTATCCAACGGCAGATGGTTACACTGTCGGCTGTCTGGATATTGACAGTGATGAGTACCGGGTTGTTGGTGAAAGTCCTTTTTTCGCATCATGCCCCGCAATCAGAGGAAAGAAAGGTGAAAAAATCTTCTTCAAACTTGATCGGGAAACAGCAACACCACCCGCCATTTTGCGGTTTACCACATCGGAGAACCGGATGCTTCCGAGAGGTGAACGGGCACCCCCGGTCATTGAGATGTTTACCGGGAGAAAACATGCCTTAATCTTTGGGGAACATCCTGACAGTATCCCTGAGCGTCCTCTGCTCTATACGTTCACGCGGAGTTTTGGTGAGATGCTTCCTGTTCTTGGATGGCATTCTCTCTACGATGCTCTTCTTTCTGCTGCCCGGACGCATGGTCTGGTCATCATTCCTGAAGAAGAGACAGCTATTGCACCGGATCAGGCATCACTCTCAGTTTGGGATGA
>CAZBGM010000110.1:0-4034 GCA_964491505.1 uncultured Methanomicrobiaceae archaeon
GCTTCCTGCTTCTTTGTGGGATGTACCGGTCAGAGCGGAAATGAACAGACTGACGAATCCGTAGATTTACTTGTTTATTGTGGCGCAGGCATGCGCGAACCAATGGAAGAAGTTGCAGAAGCGTATACTGCAAAAACCGGTAATTCTATCAACTACAATTTTGGTGGATCAAACACATTGCTATCTCAGATGGAACTGATTGAGCAGGGTGATGTGTATATGCCAGGCGCGACCTCGTATTTCGATGCCGCTCAGAAAAAAGGATTTGTTGAAGAATCAAATTTGGTCTGCTACCATATTCCGGTCATCATTACGCCAAAAGACAACCCGGCAGATATTCAGACTCTGGAAGATCTTGGAAAAGAAGGTATCATGATTGAACTGGGTGATCCAAAAGCCTGTGCAATTGGAAAACTCTCAAACAAGATCATTGAAAAGAACAAACTCAATGAATCAATTTATCCAAATGTAGTGACCCGATCAGCGACCGTCAATGAACTGGTACTCCACACCGCACTCGGACAGGTTGATGGTGCGATTTGTTGGGAAGATCTGGCAAATTCAGACGAAATGGAAGTTATCTACATACCAAACAATCAGAATATCGTCAAAATTGTTCCGGTTGGCTCACTGACCTTCTCAGAAAATCCTGAACAAGCTCAGGAATTTGTTGATTTCGTCGCATCGGATGAGGGTTTGGCAATCTTTGCAAAGCAGGGATTCACCACTTACCCAAATGACAAGTATGCAGATGTAACACTCTAAAACATTCTGAGAACATAAATCGGTGATTTTATGGAGAAAAAAGTTATATTTCGGCCAATCGGTGTGATCCATTCTGAACACACCGTACAGGAAGACACCCCGATTCAGGGAATATTCAATCCGTCTCGTGGACAAGTGGAACTATTTCCTGAATTTACAGAAGGGCTGCGGGATATAGAAAGTTTCTCCCACATCTATCTAATTTATCACTTTGACCGTGCGGGAGAAGTAAAGCTCATTAAAGAACCATTTTTAGACGAGGCTAAAGCACGGGGCATTTTTGCAATTCGCCATTTCAACCGTCCGAATCCAATTGGGATCTCAATTGTCGATCTTCTTGAGGTGAAAGATAACATTCTGGAGATCAGCGCTGTTGATATTCTGGACGGGACACCACTTCTTGACATCAAACCGTATGTGAAACAATTCGATCACCGGGAAAACGCCCGCTGTGGTTGGGTTGACGAAACCCATACCGATGATATCGCTGAATGGAATGCTACACCCAAAGAACTCCGGAAACGCGATAGAGTCAATATATGAAAAAAAAAGCGCAACCCGATTGGCTTAAAATAACGACAATCTCTGTCGGACTAGTTCTTACTGCTTTTATTGTTGCGCTCCTGCTTCTGATTGGGACGAAACCGGATCCTGCTGTCATCTGGCAGTCCCTCTTTAGTCCTGAGATTCAGTTTGCAATTATGCTGAGTCTGGTAACGTCAATATGTTCCACACTCCTCTGCATCATTATCTCAGTGCCTTCTGCCTATGCCCTGGCACGCTACAACTTCTTCGGCAAATCTTTTGTGAATACGATTCTGGATCTGCCGCTTGCACTGCCACCACTGGTTGCAGGTGTTGGACTGTTGCTCCTTTTCGGTGCAACGGATTTTGGGGACTGGCTTGCCAGCGTGGGGTTGGTGTTTGTATTTACACCGCTAGGAATTGTCATTGCGCAGTTTTTTGTGAACTTCCCGTATATGCTGAGAATTATGCGCTCAACCTTTGAAGACATCAGTCCCCGGTATGAGTATGTGGCAAAATCGCTTGGCTGTAACAACATACAGTCACTGATGCGGGTGACCCTTCCGATGGCAAGCAGTGGTTTTATCGCTGGCTCAGTAATTACCTGGTCAAAAGGTATCGGAGAGTTTGGTGCGGCACTGATGCTTGCCGGGGCAACACGGATGAAAACCGAGACCCTGCCGATCTCCCTGTATCTGAACATGTCATGTGGTGAACTTGAGCTGGCTATTTCCGCAGCAGTCATACTCATTGTGATCTCGATGGTCTCACTCTATGTCTTTGAAATCTTTGGCGGGTCAGCCAAACTATAGGTGACAGAAATGCTTGAAATTAAAAATGTCTCAAAAGATCTTGGGCAGTTTAAACTCAACAACGTGTCGCTGGAGATCGAAGACGGAGAATACTTTGTCATTATCGGCCCGACCGGTGCCGGGAAGACTATTCTCCTTGAAACTCTTGTTGGCGTACACAGCCCGGACACTGGTGAAGTCTACTTTAACGGCGTTGATATTACCTGTCTGCCGCCAAAGGACCGTAGTATCACGATGGTGTATCAGGATTACATGCTGTTCCCCCATCTCACCGTGGAAGAAAACATCGCCTTTGGTCTCAGGTATAAAGACCTGAAAAAAGACGAAATTGCTGAAAAAGTCCTTGAGATCGCGAAGATTCTTAGTATTGATCACCTGTTAAAACGCAAGCCGGATACCCTCAGTGGAGGAGAGCAGCAACGCACAGCTATCTCACGGGCTCTCATTCTTGAACCCTCAGTGCTGCTCTTAGACGAACCACTGAGTGCCCTTGATGCGTTTACCAGAGAACGACTGCGCCGGGAACTAAAACGGCTGCACGCCCTTTTTAATACGACAATTATCCACATCACCCACAACTTTAACGAAGTCTTCTCTCTCGCCGACCGCGTCATGGTAATGGACGGTGGAGAATCAATACAGGTCGGTACACCTCATGACATTCTGCGCCGACCAAAATCAGAATTTGTTGCTGGATTTGTCGGTTCTGAAAACATCCTTCAGGGCACCTGCCAGACCGATGCAGCAGGGAAGACAGTTTTTACGTCTGAAGGTCTGACTATTCATTCTGCCAATGAACCTGCCGCCACCTGCACGATCGCGACGATTCGACCAGAAGAGATTGTCGTGGCCCGCCCCGGAGACGACATCCCCTATGAAAACCGGATTATCGGCAACGTGGATGAGATTATCGACAACGGAATCTCGGTGAAGATGTATGTCCACAGTGACCGCCTCTTCTCACTCATTGTCAACCGGACTTCCTTCCAGAATCTAAAAATTGAAATTGGAAGTCAGGTGCAGATCGGCTTCCCGGCTGAAGCTGTTCACATCTTCTAATTTTTTTGTACCGAACACTTCCGTTCGACTTTTTTCTTTCCTTTGTTCACTCACTCTCTTTACCAGCAAATAAAAGCCATTTCGGATAGGTCAGATTCCAGCGGATTGCCGCCACCCGCAGAATAAAGACGACTGCAATAGCAATCCAGGCACTGACAACGCCACCCTTCGGAACAAATGTCAGAAGACCAATATATAGAATGCCGCCTATCAGGATAGGCGTTGCATAAAGTTCCTGTTTTAGCAAAAGATTCGGCCGCCCGGTGAGCACATCACGCATCATACCACCAGAGATTCCGGTTAAAAGCCCCATTAAAACGGCGACCGTTGCGTTATAACCCAAAGCAAGCGTCTTATCGATGGCCTGGACATTAAACAGAGCGATACCCAGAGCATCCAGATGCAGCAGTGGTTTGTAGGTCTTCCAGAAGTAACTCTCAAAGAAGAACGCCAGCACCCCGGCAACCAACGCAACGATAATATAGAGATAATTATTGAGCCAGAATACCGGAGCATCAATAATAATATCACGGACAGTTCCACCTCCAAAAGCGGTAACCATACCCAGAATGACAATGCCAAAAAGATCCATGCCTTTCCGGGCACCTGCCAGTACACCGGTAATCGAAAAGACGGCAATGCCTACGAGGACGATCAGGTAATCAGGCGGGAGGAGGCTGGTTATATCCATCATATCAGGATGAAGTATCGGCCGCTTCGCATTATAATATTGATGGATGAAAAAATGATGAAAGACTGCTTCAGTCTAAATTATGAGAGAAGCACCGGACCTGCTTCAAGAACAGCCCGGATAATAAACCAGTATATGAGGCCAACACAGACAGCAAGAACAGAGAATGAAAATATCATTGC
>CAZBGM010000111.1:0-4023 GCA_964491505.1 uncultured Methanomicrobiaceae archaeon
TTCTGGTCTGCAAAGAAACCTACGAGAAAGATGGGTATAATCCTCTCACCGAAGAAACGGTACGGGTGAACCGCAACCGCGTCGTTGTGAAGACAGATGTTCCACTATTTTCTGAAAAAGAAGGAAAGGACCTGGTTGATTTATTGCTTGGCCGGTGAGATGGCAATCGTCATCGGCACGCCTTCCACTTTCCATTCCTGAGAAAGGGCAGCAGATTCGGGCACGGTCCAGATAAGTTCTGATGCCCGGACTTCTTTTGCAATATTATCGGTCCACGGCAGAAGGAACCCGGCTGTTTTTTCGTCGCCGACAGTGATTCCCACGATAATATAGTCTTCAACATTGAGGTCGAGCTGACGACGCATCTCCTGAATCCGCCGGATGACCTCACGGGCGTAACCTTCTGCCATGATTTCTTCATCAAGAGTTACATCCACGCAGACCGTTGCATCAGACATCGCTGCTGAGAATACGCCTTCCGGCAGTGCCTCGTGGAAGTTGACGTGTGATGCGGTGATTTCATAATCGCCAACGGTAGCTTTTCCTTCTGCCTCAATCGCTGTTTTCAGAACAGTGACATCGGTGCTCTCGATCGCCGCTTTTATCTTCGGACCCTCTCTGCCAAATTCCGGCCCGATTGCCCGCATGTTTGCTTCAGCAGACCATGCCATCCTGTCCCAGGTGCCTCTGACGACGGTGACCTTCCGGCTGTTCGCACGGTTTTTGCAGAGGTCCTGCATGGCCTCAACCGCTGCTGCCACTCCATCTGAGTCGGTGAGCACCAGAGTCTCACAGACTGGCCAGCGCAGTTTGCGTTTTCCCTCCTGCCGGGCGGTTGCAACTGCCTCGTCAAAGGATCGGATGATAGCCATCCGGGTTTCGAGCTCTTCGTCAACAAGCGTAACGTCACCGCTCCACCAGTCCAGCATGTGCACACTTGCCGGGTCACCCTCTACGCGAAGGTTCTGGTATATTTCCTCGGCAATATGCGGGGTAACCGGCGCCATAATCGTGATAAGGCGGCGCAGCACGAAGTACATCGTTTCGTAGGCCTGCCGTTTCTCAGGCGCGTCCTCGTCCAGCCACATCCGGGGCCGGACAAGCTGAACGTACCAGCGTGAGATATCTTCGAGGATTGCATGCACCATAGCGCGCGTTGCTTTGTGCAGGTTGCAGACCGCAAATTCCTCATCGACGGTTGCGCCCAGTGAAGCGATGCGGGAGATGATCCAGCGGTCCTCGTCCGGCATCTCACTCAGGTGTGCCTTGATATATTCGCCGTTCCAGACGCCGTCTGTTGTCTCCGGGGTAAAGGAGTCGAGGATCATATAGGGCAGCGGGAAGCGGTAGACGTTCCAGAGAATATTGACCGCCCGGTTGGTGGTGCGGATGCCTTCCCAGTTAAACTTCAGATCATCCCACGGCGCCGAGGCTGAGAGGATATAGAGACGCAACACATCGACGCCGGTCTTCTCGACGACCTCTTCAGGGGAGACAACATTGCCGAAGGACTTGCTCATCTTGCGACCCTCGGCATCGAGCGCGAATCCGTGCATCAGCACCGACTTGTACGGGGCACGGCCGAAGTTGATGACCGAGGCACCCAGCTGGGAGTAGAACCATCCACGGGTCTGATCCTGTCCCTCGGTGATGAAGTCTGCCGGCCAGAGCCGGTTGAACTCCTCAGATTTCCCGGGGAAGTGGATGGTCGCCCAGGATGCCATTGCTGAATCGAACCAGACATCGAAGATATCCTCCACCCGGTGCATCACACCGCCGCAGGAACAGGGCATGGTAATCTCATCTACGTAGGGCCGGTGCGGGTCGGTAAGCGTACTTCCGGCAGCTTCGTTTAATTCCGCCATCGTCCCAAAGACCCGGTGATTCTCGCAGGTATCGCACTGCCAGACCGGAATCGGAATACCCCAGTACCGCTGCCGGGAGATGCACCAGTCACGGGCGTCTGCCACAAAGTCGTGGAACCGGGCACTGCCCGCCCAGTCCGGATACCAGGTGACCTTCTCGATCTCACCCAGCATCGTCTCTTTGATCTTCGGCACGGCAAGGAACCACTGCTCGGTTGCAATCGAGATAATCGGGGTCTTGCAGCGCCAGCAGTGACCATACCGATGCACAATTCTCCCGGAATGGAGGAGGTAGTCACCCAGTGCCTCAAGAACGGCGGGGTCGGCGTCTTTTACGAAGGTGCCTGCGAAGATACCGCCCTCATTCGTGAACATTCCGGCACTGTCGACGGGGCAGGGGGCAGCGAGTCCTTCTTTCAGACCGACGAGGTAGTCGTCCCACCCGTGTCCGGGGGCGATGTGTACCATGCCGGTATTTTCAAGGGTGACGTAGTCTGCTGCGACGACCCGGTGCTCGATATCACGCTGGAGGGGCACGGTGTCCACGAGGGGTGAATCATAGATGGTGCCAACCAGATCGGCGCCGGTTTTGGTCTCAAGAATGGAAAAGTCCTGATAGCGTCCTTTGCGCAGCACTGCCTCGACGAGGGGTTCGCCGATCCAGAGAATCTCTTCCACGCCTTCTTTGACAGCTTTCACCCGTGCATAGGTGAAGTCGTCTTTGACCGCGACGGCCACGTTGGCCGGCAGTGTCCATGGGGTTGTGGTCCAGATAAGGAGGTATTCGTTCTCGCGTCCCCGGATAGGAAACTTCACGAAGATTGACGGGTCTTCCTCGTCCCAGTATTCTACCTCAGAGTCGGCGATGGCCGTCTCACAGCGGGGACAGAGGTTAACAACCCGGTTGCCGCATTCAAGGAGGTTCTTCTCATCTGCCTGTTTCAGGGTCCACCATGCCGCTTCCACGTATTCGGGTGTCAGCGTCTGATAGGGATTATCAAAGTCCATCCAGATCCCAAGGGCCCTGAACTGGTCACTCATGATCTCCTTGTGGGTGATGGCGAAGTCCTTGCAGCGCTCAATAAAAGCTGAGATGCCGTATTCCTCGATATCTTTCTTATTTTTGAACCCAAGTTCGTTCTCAACCCGGACCTCAATGGGCAGGCCGTGCATGTCGTATCCGGCACGGTCGGTGACGTTGAAACCCTGCATCCGCTTGAAGCGCAGAATCGTATCCTTGATTATTTTATTCCAGGCGGTTCCGAGGTGGATGTGGCCGGTTGTATAGGGTGGACCATCCACAAAAAAGAAGTCCTTTCCTTCTGCCCGTGCTGCTTTGACCTTCTGGTAGGTCTCGTTTTCAACCCAGTACTGCCGGACTGCCGTCTCGACCTCACTGCCATTCCAGTTTCCTGTCACCTCTTTCACGAAAGAATCCCCTTAAACGAGTTATTGTCCTATTAATTGAGTCGTCAGTGAAGAAAAGGTATTGGGAGTGGTCCGGGAGTATCACCCAGTTCTGTCTGAGCTGCCCTGTTCTTTATGCCTGATGACACCAGATACTCAGAAGAAAACGGTTTGCTGGTGTGGACACAAAATGGCAGAAACTCGGGAAATACACGAAGAAGAGTTGGAAAAAGAGCCGGAAGAAGAACTGAAAAAAGATCAGCCCCGTCTGCAGATTGGGGTGATCGGTGCGGGAGAGTGTGGCGCAGAAGTTGGTGCCTGTGCTGAAGAGACCGGCCGGCTGATCGCAGTATTCGGTGCCGTGCTTGTCTGTGGTGGTAAAGGGGGTGTGATGGAGGCCGCGTGCCGGGGGGCACAACAGGCCGGTGGCCTTACCGTCGGTATCCTGCCCGGCTACGCTGGCGAAAACGCATTTTGCACCGTCCGGGTCGGCACCGGACTGGGTGTGGCACGAAACGCTGTTCTCGTCGGCTCGTCTGATGCGCTGATTGCCATCGGCGGGCGACACGGTACGCTCTCGGAGATTGCCATGGCACGGGTGCTTGGAAAAGAAGTATTTGGGCTTAACACCTGGGAGATTGACGGCGTGGTCGCCTGCAAAACGCCTGAAGTGGCGGTCAGGTCTGCACGCGACGCAGCACGCCGGTCTCTTCTGTCCGGTACCCGCCCATTGAGGTGAGAATCTCTTTGA
>CAZBGM010000112.1:0-4013 GCA_964491505.1 uncultured Methanomicrobiaceae archaeon
GGTTCGTATTCGATATTCTCCAGATTAAAGGTAAGGACCATCTTGTTCAGGTTAATTTTTTCACCGGTATCAAAAGAACAGACCATATTCGTGATCTTGACGTCAGGTGGAGTAAGTTGTGTCCCTTTAACCTCTTTCAACAGATCCAGAATTCTATTCAGTCCGGTGTAAAAGTCCGGTTTGCTCTTAATGCCGGTCAGGACAACCTTTCCTGACGTAAACAGCAGTGCAACGATCTTCGGATTGGGTAAACGAAGGACGGCACCGGGGAATTTTTTCTTGTTAAGTTCGCATCCGTCAAGTTGTGATGAGATATACTCAATATCCAGTGCATCGGCGATGCTTCCTGAAGCAACAATATTCTCGGTTTTCAGTGATGCGTATCTATCATCATCCATTAGCATTCATCTTCTAGCTTTCACCATAACTGTGATGGAAAAGATTTATCCCCTCTTCTGTACCTGCAAAAAAAATGGAAAAATGTTCCATGATTATTCACTATTATTTGGCATAGATACCCGAGCCCACAAACCAGTCATCATCCACCGGAGTGACATAACAGAGTTTCATACCCTCTGTGCCGGCGTCCGGATTTAGATAATGAACGTAGACAAAACCGCCACCATCCTGTGCTGCAGCGCTCTCAAGCGCGAGGACTTTCACGCCGTATGTGTCCGTAAATTTGAGGAGGTTAATGCCAAGGAATTCCTGCTGGTAGGGCAGGGCAAGCGGCGTTCCGTCTGTGGTGTAGGCAAAAATATAGTCCCCGCCGTCCGCGAATTTATTTTCCAGATTGTTAAAGGCTGAACATGCCGCATCTTTTCCGTTTGTCCGGGCATATTCGCGTGCTGTCCGCACACGAGCGATGAGAGCATCAATTTCACTGATATTGTAATCTGCCGCGATTTTCGGACTGTACACGCCTGCGCCGACAAACCAGGTGTCATCTACCGGGTGGACATAGGAGAGTTTGAGTTCTTCTGCATATCCGCGGGCCGGGTTGGGGTAGACGTAATAGATTGTTCCACCGCCGGATTTTGCGACGGTTGCAAGGCCTTTGATGAACGCTACGCCGTTTGCGTCGGTGATTGCGCTGCGATCTGAACCTATCAGACCCGGCTGGTAGGGGAGGGCGATGACCGTGCCGTTCATATCATAGGCAAAGATGTATAGTTCGCCATCAATGAAGGAGCCGTTGACATCGTTGAACGTGGCAAGGGCTGTTTCTTCATCATTTTCCTGTGCGTAGGCGGTAGCACGCTCTACAAAGGACCGGACGGTCATGAGTTCGTCTGCCAGCGTGCCCACCGGAATTTCTGTGGTTGATGCGGGGGCACCTACGGATTTATCCATGATCTGCGTCATGACAATTCGCCAGGTAGCGCCATCAATCCCGGCGGTCTCCCAGCGGGCTTCTTTGGTGACGTGCTGCTCCCTGTTCCTGTCCCAGAACCGGTATTCCCCGGTCCCTGAAGGTTCAGAGGAGATGTGTTCAAAGACTGCCTGAAGTTCCGGGGTCTGATACGCCGGATCGGTGAAGAGGTTTTTGCCAATTTCTTTCTGGGTCGTATCAAAGAGAATAGTGCCATCGGTCTGGGTCACCCAGATGTCAGAGCCTGTTTTATCGATAACCGGCGGGATGTGACGACGTAAGAAATCTTCCGGCCGATAGGTGATGTCGGTATAACCAAGATATTTTCCTGAGCTGGAGAAGACCGGTGCGCTCTGTACAACGCCCTGATATCCTTCGGCAAGGAAATAAAGATCAGAGATTTGGGGGGCCTGAAGAGCGATGACATTCTGGAAAAGAGGCTGTTTGCTTAAGTTTTCTCCGATGATGTTCTGGTACAGCTTCGGGGCGGCATTTTGAACCTTACCATCAACAGAGACAGTTACTGATGAATGGCCCCAGGGATAGGCAATGAGCAGTTCATTCATGACTGCTTCAGTATCCGGACCGGTCATGCCGTGCTCTGTGATGAATGCGGCATTGTTGAGAAGGCTGGTCTGAACTTCAGTAAGGCCCGTGTTGATTTCAGATACAAGGTCTGAAAGAGAAGTGTCTGTCTCACCAATAAGGGCCGAGGTGTGGATGGCTGTTTCTTCTGTCGGCGCTGTGCACCCCGGGATCAGGACTGCCAGCGTTATCAGGCAGATAAGAAGGAAATAATTGACTTGGTTCATATGACCTGATTTTGGGGATGGGAAGATGATAACTGCTTCTGCCGGTTGCAGAAAAATGGCTGACGGATTGTAAGTCCGGTGGATTTTCCTGAAATAATATCAAGATAACCCTCAGGCTTATATTCGGTGAGTTGCGTATGAAACATCTAAGATGGAACCAGATGTTCGGGTGACGGTCTTTGACAAAAACGCCGACAGGTATGATCGGTGGTTTGAGAGCCATTCTGAGTTGTACCAAAAAGAACTGGAACTTATCAGACGCTGTATGCCAGAATATACCAAAGCCCTTGAGATTGGTGTGGGCACCGGCAGGTTTGCTGTTCCGTTACATATTGAGTATGGCGTTGAGCCTGCTTTCGAAATGACCCGTATTGCAAAGGAACGTGGTATTTGTGTTGTCAGAGCATTGTCTGAAGCACTTCCGTTTGTAGCACAGTCTCTGGAACTTGTGCTTATGGTCACAGTGGTCTGTTTCCTTGATGATATCGAAGTAGCATTTCGTGAGGCATGCAGGGTTCTTAAGCCGGGTGGAACTCTTGCTGTTGCATATATCGATAAATACGGGACACTTGGGCAGGATTATATCCGGAGAAAAGAGAAATCCACATTTTTCAGCTATGCAATTGTTCCGGAACTTCAGGAAGTGATTCAGGCTTTAAGAGGGGCTGGATTTACGGATACATTACCTGAAGTTACTTCGCTTAAAGCTGGTTTTGTAATTGTATGTGCGAAGAAGCCGGTATGAATTGATTCTTTAAAACGGAGAACACCTGAATATGTATCTCCCTATTGATATTCCCTGTCCGGAGTGTGAATACGCCCTTCTAATGCATGACACTCAGGATCACAGCTCCAATAACCAGATCAAGGATGACAAAGATCATTATGAGAGCAGATAACCGGCGAAAAAGAGGAGCACAGAGAAGAGGCAGAGCATCAGATATAGTCTGTTTGTCAGGTGCTGCCTGACTGACTCCGTGTCGCCTCCTTTTATCGCAGGACGCTCAGTTCGGTCCTTCCCAGTCTATTACAACCCAGGGTGCCTTGGGGAAGAGGATGTCAGTTTTGGTTTCGTAGAATTCCATCCATTCTTTGTAATAGTGAGTGTCCATATGGTGGTCAAAAGCCGCACGATCTTTCCAGATTGCACAGCACATGAACCGGCCGGGTGTATCGGCGTCTTCATGCATGAGGTAGCTGATACAGCCCTTCTCCTGCAGCGTCGCCTCAGAGAGCCTGAGAAGACTCTCCCGAACCTGTTCGACAAATCCTTCTTTTGCTGAGAAAATGACAATTGATGTTATGGGTTTCTTTTCCATTTGAGATCACCTCGTTTCCGCACCTGCCAGCGTGTTAGGTGCGGGTATCGTAATTCTGTAATATGACCCGGTGTGTATTAGGAGTTGTGGTGAAAATTCATTGCCCTGACTGGACCGATTACTTCTCATCACCGGTAGGAATACGTGATTTCATGCCCTTGATGTGGAAAGAGGATGATTTTTGTAATGAGGTTATGACTCTCCCGTATAGGTGCTGTTCCGTTTTTGTTAATAAGAGAAACAACAGATATTCTGGTATGAGTGATGATCCGGTAAAAAAAGATCATAGCAATAAACGACCGATACGACATCCCTTTTTGCAGGAGGGAGAAACCGGCGTTTTCGGCTCGTATTGTTCGTTCTTTGCCTTTATGCTGGTAGCAACGTTGCTGGTGCTCCGGACGATCTTTGAGAATCTGACGGCACTGATTCTGATGCACGGAGGAAGTAGTTCTTCAGAGATGATGCTGGCTGAAATAATTGTGCTCTTCCTCCTTTTCTCGATATTTT
>CAZBGM010000113.1:0-3967 GCA_964491505.1 uncultured Methanomicrobiaceae archaeon
TCACCGGCTCAGACGAACCGATCCCGACCTGGCGCCAAAAAACTACGAGTTCAGAGTGATCACTAAAAACGGTGATATGCGAACGGTCTACCTTACGATTTCCATGATTCCGGGTACCAAAAAAAGTGTTGTCTCTCTTACTGACATTACCCGGTATAAGGAAGAAGAAAACCGACTGAAGCTGACACAGTTTTCAATAGACCATGCTTCAGAAGGTATCTTCTGGGCAAACCCTGATGGCAGATTCTTTTCGGTCAACAAGAGCGCTATGACTATTTATGGCTTTTCGGAGGAGGAATATTATACCATGTCCATCCCCGACCTTGACCCTTCGTTTCCCAGAGAGCGTTTCCAGGAGTTCTGGAATGCTGCAAAAGAGAAAGGGTCTGTTACCTTTGAGACAATCGTTCCAAAAAAATCAGGTGGAGATGTCATTGTCGAAATTAACGTAGTATTCCTGACTTTTGAGGGCCAGGAATTTGAGTGTGGTTTTGTACGGGATATTACCAAACGCAAACAGGCAGAGAATGCTCTCAAGACTCTTAACAAAAAACTGAACCTCCTTTCATCCATCACCCGTCACGATATTATTAATCAGGTGGGAGTGGCACAGATGTATGTTGATATCATTGAAATGGATGGTGATGTTCCCCCGGATTCAAAGGTAGCAAAGGATCTGAAAACCATTGACGGGGTTCTCCAAACGATAGAACGACAGATTGTCTTTACCCGCGATTATCAGGATCTTGGCATACAGTCACCGGAATGGTGCAGGGTGGGAACGATTGTTGAGAATCTTGCCTCTCATGAATTTGAAGATCTGACGATCCACAATGAGGTTGCGACCTTTGAAATCTTTGTCGACCCGCTCTCTGAGAAAGCCTTTTTCAATTTGTTTGATAACGCTGTCCGGCACGGTGAACATGTTACTGAGATTTGTGTTTCATTCCATGAAACAGAAGAGCAGGGCGTTTTGGTCATTGAAGACAATGGGATTGGTATTGCAGGCGATATGAAAGAGAAGATTTTTCAGCGTGGCGTCGGCAAAAACAGCGGCTTCGGACTCTTCTTAGTCAGAGAGATCTTTGATATTACCGGCATTACTATCACCGAGACCGGCACAGAAGGGAAGGGTGCACGGTTTGAGATTGCTGTGCCAAAGAACCAGTACCGGTTTGAAAACTAAGCTCTACGATTTTTCACCCATACCCAAGTCTGAATCGAATAGTTCAGGCACTTTTTTTGAGAACTGTGATCAGCATTTTCAGAGGGAACGGGAGATCACTCCCCAAAAAACCCGACTATGGTTTCCTATACCACTGTGGCCCGCCGTTCTTCCATTGTTTGGCCTGGGCCTTCTTCCTCATTTCCTCATGACATATCAGGGCGTCATTGCACATCAGAATCAGAATGTGTGGGGAGTCATAGAGCGTAATCAGATGCGTGTGTCCGGGGTTCTCCCTGATTTCCCGGCTTACCAGCCCTGCTTTTTCCAGTTCATGCAGCCGGTCATTGTAGGTGGTAAACGAAACCCTTTCAATCTCATTCATCCCGATCATTTTCTCTACCGGTATTCCCGTAATCTGAGACGCTTTTTTATTGGAACGGAAAATCACACGATCGGTATCCATCGAAAAATAGGCAGAGGGTGCCTCATCATAGAGCGCACGGAACTGCTCTTCGCTTTTTCTGAGTGCCTGTTTTGATTCATTCAGCCACTAGCGTTCCCGTTCATCACGCCGGTGGATGTAAAAGAAGGAGAGAACGAGCACCAGCACCAGCAGGGTACCGGTGATCGGCGGCAGGCAGGCAAAAATGATGTGACTGGTCCATTGGTCTGCATCGACATCCATGCCGAACACTGCGATCGGCTGTTCTGTATCCGAATCGATCACGGGCACAATGCCGCTGATCCAGGTGCCCCAGCGGTCAGCTTCAGGACCTTCGGTCTGTTCCACGCCGGTCGTATAGACACTGGCGAGGAGGGCTGTTACTTCAGGATAGGACTGGCCGGGAGGGGAGCAATCGGGTGATTCGGTGGGTTCTGAGTCAACAAAGAAGAAAAAGGTGCCATCGGGTTTTTGCCCGATGAGATAGGTGGAACTGATCTCCGGATCAGCCTGGCGAAGGGCGGCCATCTGCTCTTTGAGTGCCAGATATTCCGGTGAGCACAGGTCTGCTGAAGAACCGGCGAGCGTTGCGACCTGTGAGGAATTGACACCGACAGCGGCAAGCCGTGTCCTGATGAGCAGTTCGTCCCGCATGTCCTGGTCGTGCTGTCCGGCAGTCCACAGAGTCAGGGCTGAACCGGTTATCAGAATAATGATAATACATGCTGTTATCCAATGTTTTGTACTGAATTTCATACTCTTACTCCTGCTCTTCACTCATTTTTTCCTGCTGGTACCGGATATTTTGGGAGGTTCAGGTAGCCAGAACTTCGTTCCCAACCCGTCTCTCAATATGTTACTTTTGAATACTGTGCTATCTATAGATTGTGGAATTATTTTTTTAAGTGATTCTTTATCGTTTTGTATACGGTGAATCAAAGTTACGTAAGGTACCAGACACTCCCGCGAGCTCTCTTTTGTGAATGATATCTGGCAACATATGATACACAAATGGGATTGTGCCTTGCCGGTGATGCACAAACTGCACCAACCAAATCATCCCTTCATCCCCCCGTACACCGCCGCCACATACCTCACCGTCTTCACAAAATCTTCACCCCGTAAATCATCCCCCTCCCGAATCAACCCAAGCTCATACACCGTTCGTCCACTTCAGCACATCACCGCCGACATCCGGCAGGGATGGACGGATGGGTGAGGAGTTGGGAAGGTGGTGTTTTGGATGAGTGATGGTGTTAGGAACTTATTTTATACGCGCTGTGGATGAAATGAAAAAACAAGATACTTTCATTTTTTGAAACATTATCTGAAAGTTTCGTAACTCTTTAAGTCACTACACACTCAAATAAATAATGCTACTTCGTTTAGATTTAGCATTCTCCGTGATGATAGTACGATATTGATCCCTCCTTACCGTGTGTCACTTGGACTCTTGTCCTGTATCGGAGAAAGGAGAGTGGAGATTTAAATCGAATATCTCGATTTGCTACACCTTTTTCCACCCTCTCTTTAAATCATCAGACCGACATTTTTTAGCTAACACTTCATACGGTCTGTCATCCATTTGTGAAATTGAACCTTATGTTTCGGATTTTTTTGGCTAGATGATAATACAGAGTTCTCGTAAACGGCGTCTGCCATTCACTCAAACTTCACCCCCTCTTCCCCCCGTACACCTCCGCCACATACCTCACCGTCTTCACAAAATCCTCACCCCGTAAATTATCCCCCTCCCAAATTAGCCCAAGCTCATACACCGCAATCCACTTCAGCACATCACCGCCGCCCTCACTCCCCCGGTGAAAACAATACCACCGATCCCCCACAGCGTTCACGCTCAGGTTCCCGCCGGTTGAAGAACCATACACCGGGTGCACCACCACCCCGGCACCGCCCGTATGATGCGGAGAAGAACCGGCATCACCACCCTGATTCTGCCGTCTGTTGTTTGTACGTCCTCCCAGCCGTACACCCGCCCCGGTGTAAGCCCGGTGACCGGGAGACCGCCGTCACGCTGGGACCGGGTAAAACTACAGAAGGTCAGGTCACGAAGGGCAAGACCCTGTTCCTGTTCCTGCGAGACGAACGTTAGCAGTGTATGGGTCTTCCCGCTTCCCGGTCCGGAGATATGGCGAAACACCTGAGCGGTCATGAGAGAATCCCTCGCGATACTGTGATGCAATGTCTGTATATCGCGCGCGTAACGGTTTTTTCAGGTATACAGAGAAGGAGAATAATTCGATACGATATGGTCAGGATCGCACAACTGTCCCCCCATGTCCCGATCCTCACCACCCGTAGGTCAGCCAAAATTAAAGCAATATTCCGGTATTTTT